>JASHXJ010000575.1 GCA_030043595.1 Trebonia sp. | reverse complement strand
ACCGACGTTGATCACATTCTTTATGGGCTTCCCCGTAAAACCCTTGAATTGTCCCGAACGAACCGCGGTGGCTAGCGTCCGCATCCTGCTCAGCACGTCGTGCACGTCCTTCACGACGTCCTGCCCGTCCACCACCAATCGCGCCGTTATCGGCATCCGCAGCGCCACGTGCAGCACCGCCCGGTCTTCGGACACGTTGATGTGCTCGCCGCGGAACATCGCGTCCCGCCGCTCCGGTACCCCCGACTCTGCCGCCAGCTCGACGAGCAGCCGCATGGTCTCGTCGGTGACCCGGTTCTTCGAGTAGTCCAGGTAAATTCCCGCGGCCTGCGCGGTCAGCCGCTCGCCCCGACCGGGGTCTTCCGCGAACAGGTCACGCAGATGCCGTCCGGAGATCTCGCCGTAATGATGCTGGAGTTCCTGCCACGCTTTGCGCTCCCGCAGCGCAGTAGCCGGCATGTCGTCTCCCCTCGTCGAGGTTCCTGCCCGTTACCGGGCTCTGCCCTTCTGTGATGTTTGTATGCCAAGGCCGATCCTTGCACGCTCGCCATCGCCAGCGCCCCCCGGGTAACCGATCCCGCCGCATCGGCTATCCCGCTGGCTAGTCCCGGCTACGCGCCGGAAGCGGCGCCGGCCACCACGCGGACCCGGTCGCTGCCGGGGAGGTCCTCGAGCAGCACCGGCTGCCCGTCGGGGCCGCACAGCGGCAGGAGCCAGTTCGGGTACTCGGTGACGGTGCCCGGCATGTTCTGCGCGCGGCGCTCGCCGGCCGCCTCGGCGAGCGAGACCCCGATCAGCAGGGCCGGCGTCTTCGCCAGGTACCCGTACAGCGCGGCGGTGAACGCGTCGGCGTCCGGCCACGTCTCGGGCGGGAGCAGGCCCTCACGGACCAGCGCGTCCAGCCACGTGCCGAGCGCCTTGTCGGCCTCGGCGCGCTCGTCGGATTCGGGGCGGGTGAGCAGGCCGAGCTCGGCCCGGTCGGTCAGCTGCGAACCGGTGAGGAACGCCGCGGCCGGGGCCATGTCGTGGGTGGACACGGTGGCGAGGCAGGCCGAACGCCAGTGCGACGGCGGTCGCGGAGTGCCGTCCCACTCGCGCTCGAACCACAGCACCGAGGTGCCGAGGACGCCGCGGGCGGCGAGGGCCTCGCGCACCCACGGCTCGACCGTGCCCAGGTCTTCGCCGATCGCGACCACGCCGGCCCGGGACGCCACGGCAGCGAGCACCCCGAGCGTCGCGTCGGCGTCATATCGCACGTATGAACCCTCGGCAGGCGACACGCCCGGGGGGACCCACCACAGCCTGGTCAGTCCCATCACGTGATCGATCCGCAGCCCGCCGCCCGCGGTGGCCGTCGCCCCGATCAGGTCCGCCAGCGGCTGGTACCCGCGCGCGGCCAGGCGGCCAGGGTGCCACGGCGGCAGCCCCCAGTCCTGGCCGCGCTGGTTGAACTCATCGGGTGGCGCGCCGACGCTCATCTCGTCGGCGATCACGTCCTGTCCCGCCCAGGCGTCCGCGCCGCCGGGGTGCGCGCCCACCGCCAGATCGTGCACGATGCCGATGTCCATCCCGGACGCGCGCGCGGCGGCCTGCGCGGCGGCCACCTGTGACGCCACGAGCCACTGCACCCAGACGTGGAACGCGACTCGCCCGGCGAGGGAGCTGCGCAGCACGTACGCCTCCGCGGACCGCGGGTCGCGCAGCAAGGACGGCCACCGCCTGAAGTCGGGCCCGTGCACCTCGGCGATCGCGCACCAGGTAGCCCAGTCGTCGAGCGCCTGCCCCTGCCGGACGCGGAAGGAGTCCAGCGACGCCTGGCGCGGCGGGCTCAGCGGCACCTTCCTGAGGATCTCGAGGGCGGCGCGCTTGGCCGTCCAGACCGCGTCCCTGTCGATCAGCGCGGCCGTTCCGCTCGCCGCGCGCAGCGGCTGGGCGAGGGCAGCCAGCACGGCTCGTTCGGAATGACCAAGGGTTTCATATTCCGGGATGTCCTCCAGGCGCAGATAGAGCGGGCTCACCCAGCGGCGGCTCATCGGCAGGTACGGCGAGGGAGTGACCGGAGGCAGCGGCTCGGCGGCGTGCAGCGGGTTGATCAGCACGAACCCGGCTCCGAGGTCACGCGCCGACCAGGCGGCGAGCTCGGCCAGGTCCCGCAGATCCCCATGCCCCCAGGAGTCGCGCGAGCGCAGTGAGTAGAGCTGGACAGTGAACCCCCACGCGCGGCGGCGGGGCACCGGTGCCGCGGCGCCAGGCGCGGCGAACTCCGGCGGCGGGCCGGGCTGGAGGCCGGGCGGAGCGTCGCCGAGGGCCGCCACGATCGCGGCCAGCGTCTCGTCCGGGACGGTGACCTCGTGTCCCTGCCAGTCCCAGTAGCTGACCGCAACGCCCATCGCGGCGGCGCGCTCCCGCAGTTCCCAGCTGTTCACCGCACTAGTGTGCCGTACGCGTGTGCGGTGCCGGAGCGCGCGGGGTCAGCTCAGCGACGCGGCATGGTCAGGAACGTACGTCTGCATCTCCCGCGGCGTCCGCACGTACCCTGACGATGGCGGGCGCGGCGGCAGTTCCAGCGACGGCGGGCGCACATCGTGGTACGGGATCGTGCTCAGCAGGTGCGCGATCATGTTGACCCGCGCGCGTCGCTTGTCGTCGGACTCGACCACGTACCAGGGCGCCTCCGGGATGTCGGTCACCGCGAACATCTGGTCCTTGGCGCGGGAGTACTCCTCCCACCGGGAGATCGACTCGGTGTCCATCGGGGACAGCTTCCACCGTCGCATCGGGTCGTCCAGCCGCGACCGGAACCGCTTCTCCTGCTCGTGGTCGCTGACCGAGAACCAGTACTTGCGCAGCAGGATCCCGTCCTCGACGAGCAGCCGCTCGAAGATCGGGCACTGGTGCAGGAACCGGTGGTACTCCTGCTTCGTGCAAAAGCCCATCACGTGCTCGACGCCGGCGCGGTTGTACCACGACCGGTCGAACAGCGTCATCTCGCCCGCCGAGGGGAGATGCTCGACGTAGCGCTGGAAGTACCACTGCGTCCGCTCCCGCTCGGTCGGCGTCGGCAGGGCAGCGATCCGCGCCAGCCGGGGGTTGAGGTACTGGGTGACCCGCTTGATCGTGCTTCCCTTGCCGGCCGCGTCGCGGCCCTCGAAGACCACCACCACCCGCGCGCCGGACGTGCGCATCCACTCCTGCAGCTTCACCAGCTCGGCCTGCAGCCGGTACAGCTCCTTCTCGTAGCCGCGCTTGCGCAGCCGGGCCGCGCTAGGCGTTTCGCTCGCATTCATGCTGACCTTGCTAGCATGAGCGTCGTGGGTGACGATCAGCCAGCCCGCCGTTATGAGACGGTGGACCTCTACCGCCACGGCGCGACGGCGAAGATCGTGCTGAACCGCCCGGAGCGGATGAACGCCTGGAGCAACGGGCTCTCCGACGACCTGCTCACCGTGCTGCGCGACCTCGAGGTCGACGACGGGGTACGCGCGGTGCTGCTCACCGGCGCGGGGAAGGCGTTCTGCGCGGGCGCCGACCTGAAGGAGGGCGCGGACAACGCGCTGGCCGGCAAGCTGGACCCGCGCACCGTCCTCGCCCGCTGGTACCACCCGATCGTCACCACGATCAGGCAGATGCCCAAGCCGGTCGTGACCGCCGTGAACGGGCCGGCGGCGGGGGCCGGGATGTCGCTCGCCCTGGCGGGCGACCTTGTGGTGGCGGCCGAGTCGGCGTACTTCGTGCTGGCTTTCGTCGGCATCGGGCTTGTGCCCGACGGCGGCGCGTCGCTGTTCGTGCCGTCCCGGGTAGGGTTCGCGCGCGCCGCGGAGATGGCGCTGCTCGGCGAGCCGGTGCCGGCCGCGAAGGCGGTGGAGTGGGGCCTGATCAACTACGCCTGGCCCGACGCCGAGTTCGCGGCGAAGGCGGAGGCGCTGGTGCAGCGCCTCGCGGACGGCCCGACCCGCTCGTACGCGGGCAGCAAGCGCGAGCTGAACCACTGGCTGTACCACCGGATGGACGCGCACCTGGAACTGGAGGCGTCGATCCAGCAGGAACTCTCGACGAGCGCCGACTTCATCGAGGGCGTGAGCGCGTTCCTGCAAAAGCGCCCGGCCAAGTTCAGCGGTAAGTAACACCCGGCTGCCTTACCGTAAGGACCATGGCTAACAGGGGAGTGGCCGTCGTGACCGGGGCTGGCTCCGGTCTCGGCCGCCACATCACGCTCGCGCTGGCGCAAGCCGGCTGGCATGTCGCCGCGGCCGGGCGCCGCCTCGCGACGCTGGAATCGACCGCCGCGCTGGCCCCGGCGGGCTCTGTCCTGCCGGTAGTGGCCGACGTCACGGACGCGGACTCGGTCGCGTCCCTGTTCGCCACCGTGGCAGACCGGTACGGGCGGCTGGACCTGCTGGTGAACAACGCCGGGACGGGCGCGCCGCCGGGCGCGGTGGACGAGGTGCCGCTCGAGGGCTGGCAGTCGGTCGTGGCCGTCAACCTGACCGGCTCGTTCCTGTGCGCGCACCACGCGGTGCGGATGATGAAGGCGCAAGACCCGCAGGGCGGCCGGATCATCAACAACGGCTCGATCTCCGCGCACACGCCGCGCCCGGGCAGCGTCGGGTACACCGCGACCAAGCACGCGATCACCGGACTGACCAAGTCGATCTCGCTGGACGGGCGGCCGTACAACATCGCCTGCGGTCAGATCGACATCGGCAACGCGGCGACCGAGATGACCCAGTGGATCGCCGCCGGCGCGGTCCAGGCGGACGGCAGCATCATGGCCGAGCCGACCTTCGACCCGCGGCACGCCGCCGAAGCCGTGCTGTTCATGGCCGGGCTGCCGCTGGACGCGAACGTGCAGTTCCTCACGATCACCGCGACCACGATGCCGTTCATCGGGCGCGGCTGAGCGGGCGGGCGCGATGACGGCGGGCGCGCGGACGGCCGCGGTGATCGGCGGCGGCATCATCGGGCTGGCGGTGGCGAGGGAGCTGACGGCGCGCTACCCGGGCATCGCGGTGACCGTGTTCGAGAAGGAGGACCGCCTCGCCGCCCACCAGAGCGGGCACAACAGCGGCGTGGTGCACGCGGGCATCTACTACACGCCCGGGAGCCTGAAGGCGCGGCTGTGCCTGCGCGGCGGCAGCCTGCTGCGCGAGTTCTGCGCCGCGCACGGCATCGTGCTGCGCGAGCTCGGCAAGCTGGTGGTCGCCAGCTCCGAGGAGGAGCTCGGCGGGCTCGCCGAGATCGAGCGCCGCGCGCTGGCCAACGGCGTGCCCGGCATCAGGCGGGTCGCCAGGTCCGAGATCGGGCAGCTCGAGCCGTACGTGCGCGGTGCCGGGGCGCTGTACTCGCCGCACACCGCGTCGGTCGACTTCCCCGGCATGTGCCAGGCCCTGGCCCGCGAGGTCACCGCGGCGGGCGGCGAGATACGGCTGGGCACGCGCGTCCGCTCGGTGACCGAGGGCGCGTTCGGCGTCACGGTCAGGTCCGGTGCCGGGGACTGGACGTTCGGCCAGCTGGTCGTCTGCGCGGGCCTGACCGGCGACAGCCTTGCCGCGCAGCTGGGCGGGGACGCGCTGGCGGGCATGCGGACCGTCCCGTTCCGCGGCGAGTACTACGAGCTCGTCCCGGCCGCCCGGGGCCGCGTCAGGGGCATGGTGTACCCGGTTCCCGACCCCAGGTACCCGTTCCTCGGCGTGCACCTCACCCGCGACGTCGGCGACGGCGTGCACGTGGGCCCCAACGCGGTCCTGGCGCTGGCCCTTGAGGGCTACCGCTGGCGCGACGTCCGGGCCCGCGACCTGACCGGCATTGCCCGCTGGCCGGGAACGTGGCGCCTGATCGGCACGCACTGGCGCTACGGGCTCAAGGAGATGGCCGACTCCCTGGTCAAGCGCCGGTACCTGGCCAACGTGCGCAGGTACCTGCCCGACATGCGGGCCAGCGACATGGTCCGGTCCACCGCCGGGGTCCGGGCGCAGGCGGTGCGGCGCGACGGCGGCCTGGTCGACGACTTCGTCCTGCAGTCGACGGAACGGGTGATGCTCGTCCGCAACGCGCCCTCGCCGGCCGCGACCTCAAGCCTGGCGATCGCCGAGCACATCGTGTCGGCCCTCACGCCCGTCTGAGCCGGCGTCACCCGGTGATGCCGGCGAAGGCGGCCGCGTCCTGCACGGCGGCGCCCTCCTGGTCGTTGTTGAAGTAGGCGTACACCGGGGCGGATCGCGGCCAGGTGGCCGCGATCCGCCCCGCCCAGGCACGCAGTTCCGCTTCGCCGTACCGCGGCCAGGGACTGGCCGCGCCCTCGTGGAAGCGGAGGTATCCCCAGCCGGCGGTGCGCCACAGTGGCGTCACCGCTGTCCCGGCCCGGTCCGCCCAGCACAGCGCCGCGCCGCGGTCCGTCAGCACCGAGCGGACTGCGTCGGTCCACCACGAGTCGTGCCTGGGCTCGACGGCGACGCGCACGTCCGCGGGGAACTGGCGCAGGCACTCATCGAGCAGCGCCGGGTCCGCGGTCAGCCCGGGCGGCAGCTGGATCAGCACCGGGCCGAGCGTGCCCGCCAGCCCGCTCGCCGCCTCGAGCATCCGGCGGACCGGTTCGGCCGGATCGCGCAGCCGCCGGATGTGGCTGAGGTAGCGGCTGGCCTTGATCGCCATGACGAAGCCGTCGGGGGTGCGAGCGTGCCACTCGCCGAACGTGTCCCTGCCGGGCAGCCGGTAGAACGTGCCGTTGTTCTCGACCGTGGCGAACCGCTCGGCGTAATACTCCAGCCACCGCTTCTGCGGGACCTGCGGCGGGTAGAACACGCCGCGCCAGTGCCGGTACTGCCAGCCCGAGGTGCCGACGAGGACAGGCATAGGCCCATCGTCGCAAGCCCGGCGGGAGCAGAAAAGAGCCGGGAGCAGAAAAGAGCGGAGCCCCCGGATGGGGGGGGCATCCGGGGGCTCCTTGCGGGGGAAAGCCCTATTGCTGAAACGCCACCCCCTTCGCAGGCGTTACACCCGTTCTGAGAAATTTTTCGGTGATTTGTCGTGCACCCTCAGTTACTAAGCGAAAGACTGCGGGGAAACGCCCGCGACGCCGTCCGGGCCAGGGGTTACCCGTGCGACCTCCGCCGAATCGGCGATCCGCAGCTTGCGCCGGACCCGCTGGTAGAAGGTGGTCCGGCCGAGGCGGACCACCCGGGCGGCGCCCGGCCGAGCCGTGATGTCGAGGACCGCACCCGGCGACACGTAGCCGGTCACCCGCCCGTCCACCTCGACGGCGAGCTGCCCGCTGCCCGGCAGGACCCTGAGCGAGACCACGTCGGTCACCGAGAGGACGACGCCCCTGTTGTACGCCGAATGCGGCGCGGCCGGCGTCACCAGCAGCGCCTCCACTGAGGGGCTGACGATCGGGCCGCCGGCCGAGAAGCTGTAGGCGGTCGAGCCTGTGGGGGTCGCGACGATCACCGCGTCCGCCGCGTACGAGACGAACGGCTGGCCGCTCACGTGGATAGCCACCGCCGCCATGCTGTCGCCTGGCACCCGGACGACGGCGATGTCGTTGAACGCCGCGACCGGCTGCCCG
>JASHXJ010000574.1 GCA_030043595.1 Trebonia sp. | reverse complement strand
GCCGGGGCCGCGGCGGGACACGGCTGGCCGGCGTGTGGCTCACCATCGCCGGCATCGCGGTCCTGTCGGTCGCCGTCGCCGGCCCGGCGGCGTCCGTGCCGGTGACCCATGCCTCCGGCACCGTGATCCTCGCCATGGACGTCTCGGGCAGCATGGCCGCCACCGACGTGTCGCCCAGCCGCCTTGACGCCGCGAAGAAAGCGGCACTGTCGTTCATCAACGCCCAGCCGGGCAGCGTCGAGATCGGCGTCATCGCGTTCCAGCAGGGCGGCCTGGAGGCAGCGCTGCCGACCAGCGATCACACGACGGCCGCGGCGGCGGTCAGCAAGCTGACAGCCGGGGGCGGCACGTCGCTGGCCGACGCTATCCTCGCCTCGCTGTCCGCCATCACGCGCAGGACGGTCACCATCGGCCGCAACGGCAGCGCGCCGGACATCGGCTACTGGCCCTCGGCCACCATCGTGCTGTTCTCCGACGGGCAGGACGAGAGCGGTTTCGGCGGCGCCGAGGCTGGAGCCGGGGACAGCACTGGCACCGGCGGCAGCTCAGGCGCGGACCCCAGCGCCGACACGGCCGCCTCGGTCGCCGAGAAGGCCGGCGTGCACATCGACACCGTCGGCGTCGGCACCATCGCGGGTACCACCGTCGACGTCGACGGCTACCACCTGTTCACCGCACTCGACCCGGCCACGCTCGAGTCGATCTCGCAGACCACCGGCGGCACGTACCATCCGGCGTCCGACGCGAGCGAGCTCGACGGGATCGCCTCGTCGATCGACCTCAGGCTCACCGTGGCCCACGAGCCGCTGCCGCTGGCCGGCGCGTTCATCGCCCTCGCGATCGTGCTGCTCGCCGCGGGCGCCGTGCTCACCGTCATGCGAACGGGCCGGGTGGTCTGAATGTCTTTCTCCTGGCCATGGGCGCTGCTCGCGCTCCTCGCGATCCCGCTGGTGTTCGGGTTCTGGTGGTGGACGCGGCGCAGGCGACGGCGGGCCGCCGTGCGGGTGACCTCGATCGCGCTCGTCCGTGCGGCGCTGCCCGGCCGCACCCGCTGGCGGCGGCGCATCCCCGCGGCGCTGCTCATGCTCGCGCTCGCCGTGCTCAGCATCGGCGCAGCCCGCCCGCAGGCGACCGTGCCCGTCGCGACCTCGAACGCCACGATCATGCTCACCCTCGACGTCTCAGGCTCCATGTGCTCCACCGATGTGAAGCCCAACCGCATCACCGCCGCCGAGCAGCAGGCCAGCGCCTTCGTCAAGTCCCAGGCGGGCGGGCCGCGCATCGGCCTGGTCGTCTTCGCCGCCACCGCGGTCGTCCTCGTACCGCCGACCACGAATACCCAGCAGCTGCTCAGCGCGCTCGCGGGACTGACCACCTCGTTCGGCACGGCGATCGGCGAGGGCATCCTGACCTCGCTGGACGAAATCGCGCAGGTTGACCCCTCCGTCGCACCCACCGGTGCCACGGTCACGAGGCCGAAGGGCGCGGGCTACGCGGACGACGTCATCGTCGTGCTCACCGACGGCGGGAACAACGCCGGCGTCGACCCGCAGATCGCCGCCAAGGAAGCCGCGGAACGCGGCGTGCGCGTGTTCACGATCGGCTACGGCACCTCCAACCCCGCACCCATGGAGTGCAGTGAGTCCCAGTTCGGCGGGTTCGGCGGGGGGCCTCCCGGGGGCGGGTTCCCCGGCGGCGGCTTCCCCGGCGGTTTCGGCGGCAACAGCGCCGGAGGCAACGCCGCGGACTACGCCGCCCTCATGCAGATCTCCAGGACCACGGGCGGCACGTTCTTCCGCGCGGCGAACGCCGACCAGCTGAAGAGCGCCCTCGACAAGCTGCCCGCCGCCTTCACGATCGTCCGCAAGCAGGAAGACCTCGCCTCATGGTTCGCCGCCGGCGGCGGCCTGCTCATCGCCGTGGCGGTGGCGCTGTCGCTGTGGTGGAACCGGACCCGGCGAGTGCCCGCTCCCGCGGTGAGCTGAGGCGAGCCGGCTAGCGCGCCACGCGGTAGCGGAGGTAGACGACTGGCGAGCTGAAGGTGCGGGTCTCGACGAGTTCGAGATCCACCCGGCGCTGGCGCTGGGGAAAGAACGGAACGCCACCGCCGACCAGCACCGGGTAGACCCTGGCCCGGTACTCGTCGATCAGGCCCAGCGCTGCTGCCTCGGCGGCCAGAGTCGCGCCGCCGATCGCGATGTCGCCCTCCCCCGGCTCGGCTCGGCACCGCTCAATCTCCTCCGCCAGGCCGCCGGCGGCGGCCAGGCGGGCATTGCCCCGCACCGCCGGCAGCGTGGTGGAGAACACCACCTTCGGCAGCGGGTTCCAGATCGCGGCCCACTCGAGCTCCGCGTCGTCGAGCGTTCGGTCCTGGTCGGCGGTCTCCCAGTACAGCATCGTCTCGTACAGCTTTCGTCCCAGCAGGTGGACGCCGAGCTGTCGTATCTCGTCGGTGACGAGGCGGAAGATCTCCTCGTCGGGCGGCGGCGCAGTGATGCCGCCGTCCGGCCCGGCGATGTAGCCGTCCAGTGAGACGCCCATCGAATAGGTCACGCTGCGCATCACAAGTCCTCCTCGGTCGCGGGTTCGACAATACGACCGCCGCGCCGCAGGACTCATCGAGGCTCGCTGGCTAGCGTGCAGCCGCTCAGGGGGCCAGACTGATGAGGGGTCGTGGCGCCGCGGCGCTTACTCACCAGGAGGCCGCAGGTGCCGAAAAGACCGGGTGCTGCTCTATCCCGGGGGGCAGTGACGACAGCCGCGCTGGGGTGCGCGCTGGCCTGCGCCGGGACGGCTGCCGGTGCTACGGCGCCGGCCGCCAGGCCCGGTCTGACCGCGGCCACGGCTTCCGTCTCCGGTCCGCTGGCGGGAAGCGGGGCAAGCGCCTGGGGCACCGCGCGGGAGCTGGCCGGCTTCCCCAGGCTGGGCGGGTCCGCGTCCCCCGAGTCGCTGGCGTGCCCGTCGCCGGGCGATTGCAGCGTCGGCGGGCAGTACGAGAACTCGTCCGGTGGGCATGCCTTCGTCGCCGACGAGGAGGCCGGCAGCTGGCGGGCGGCCATCGAGGTGCCCGGCACCGCCGGCGAGGTGACCTCAGTGTCGTGCGGTTCGGCGGGCAACTGCACCGCCGGCGGCGACTACAACAACGGGGTCAGCCAGGCTTTCGTCGCCGAGGAGGTGCGCGGTGTCTGGCATGCGGCCTTCACCCCACCAGGCGCCTACATCGATGAGTCCGGGCCGGGCGCGGAGATCACCTCCGTGTCGTGCGGCTCGCCGGGCAACTGCGCCGCGGGCGGCTACACCGAAGATGACAACGGACTGCAGCAGGCTCTCGTCGTCGACGAGAAGAACGGCACCTGGCAAACCGCGCTGGACGTTCCCGGCACCGACGCCCTGAACACCGGCGGTCTGGCATCGGTCGTCGGCGTGTCGTGCAGCTCGCCGGGCAACTGCGCCGCCGACGGCTACTACAACGCGACCAGCCTGTTCGTCGTGACCGAGAAGAACGGCACGTGGGGCAGGGCGCAGCCGCTGCCGGTCCCGCTGGCCCTCGGCAGCCCGTACCAGCTGCAGATCCCGGACGAGTACCCGGACCTGGCCCCGCTATCGTGCGCGTCCGCAGGCAATTGCGCGATCGCCGGGGCCTATACGGACAGCCGTGGCAAGACGCAGGCGTTCGTCCAGACCGAGAAGAACGGCACCTGGCAGCCGGCCCGGGAGGTAGCCGCCGCCCTGAACACGGGCGGCAGCGCGATCGCCGCCGCGATCACCTGCCCGTCCGCGGGCAACTGCGCGGCTGGCGGCGCCTATGCCGCCGGCGGCGGCAACTTCGGGGCGTTCGTCGTGACCGAGAAGAACGGCACCTGGCAGCCGGCCCGGGAGGTGGCCGGCGCCCTCAACACGGCCCATCTGGCGTTCGTCGGCACGATCTCATGCCCGAAGGCAGGCGACTGCGCCGCCGGGGGCAGCTACGCCGCTACTGCCGGGCGCAACTCGAACGCGGCCTTCTGGTACCAGGCATTCGTCGTCACGGAGAAGAACGGCACCTGGCAGCCGGCCCGGGAGGTAGCCGGCGCTCTCAACACCGAGGGGGACGCCGGGACCCTCGCGGTCGCATGTCCGTCTGCAGGCAGCTGCACCGCCATCGGGTCCTATTTCGGTGCCGCCGGCTTCTCGGCCTTCACCGTTGCCGGATCGATCATCCAGCCGGCGACCACGCTCGGCACCTGGCCCGCGGCACGGAGCCGGCCGGTCGCTCATCTGGTCCGCACGTGGGGGTAGCGCGGCGGGGTGCTGTAGGGGTGGCCGCCGCAGACCCAGCAGGACGGCTCGTTGGAGGACTCGTCTCCTGGTATCCAGGTGCCCAGCCAGGTGACGGGTTCGTGCGGGGTCTGCTCGGTACCCCGGCAGGCAAGGGTGGTCGGCCACCGGCGTGGCTGGGTCATTCACTATGCCTTTCGATATAGTTCAAAGCGGGTCAAAAGGGGACAGATGCAACGCTGACAGCGTACCGTCACAGCGACCACTGGGCACGGCTTTGGGTATGCCGCTCAGCAGCGGGTAAGCCGCCCGGCAGGACCAAGCCGGCAAGACCTATGCGGAGGGGATATCGATGTCAGACAGCGTCTACTCAGTGAGCGAGATCGTCGGCTCCTCGACGGACAGCATCGACGACGCGATCAAGGGAGCCGTCGCCCGAGCCTCGAAGACCCTGCACAACCTCGACTGGTTCGAGGTCAGCGGGATCCGGGGGCGGATCGAGGACAACGCGCGCTGCCACTACCAGGTGACGCTCAAGGTCGGCTTCCGGCTGGACGAGCGCACGGCCACGGCCTGACCGGCGGGCGGCTATCCCGCCGCCGACATGAGGCTGGCATGGGCCATCGCGTGCAGCAGCTGCGCCAGCTCCGCGTCCGGCAGCTCCCCGACGCTGTGCGGGGTCGAGTTGAGCAGCCCGAACGCCGCGTGCACGGCCGCGCGCAGCCTGGCCTGGGCGGCGTGCGGGAACAGCTCGGCCAGTACGGTCACCCACTCTTCGACGTACAGCCGCTGCAGCCGGCGGATGCGCCGCCTGGCCGTCTCTGGGACGTTACCCAGCTCGCGGTCGTGCACGGTGATCAGGGCGGGCTGGCCGAGCGCGAAGGCGATATGCCCGCGCAGCAGGGCGTCGAGCGCGGCGGGGGCATCGGCCGCCGCGACCACCCGGGCGCCGCCCTCCGCTAGCAGCTGCTCGCTGATCCGTACCAGCATCTCCGCCAGCACGGCGGTCTTGCTGGCGAAGTGCCGGTACAGGCCGGGTCCCGTCATGCCGACGGCCGCGCCGATGTCGTCCATCGAGACGCCATGGAAGCCATGCCGGGCGAACAGCTGCGCGGCGGCATCGAGGATCTCCGTGCGCCGCGACCCGCCGCCCGGCCGCCGGGTGCCCCCTGCCGTGGAGCTGACGCTAGTGGCCATCCGTCCATACTAGACGGCGGCAGTTAATCATCGTTAACATGAATACTGGCATGACTGCCTATTCCAGCTAGGGGTCACTAACTTACATGCTTGT
>JASHXJ010000573.1 GCA_030043595.1 Trebonia sp. | reverse complement strand
ACCATCCGGCCGGCCAGCAGCAGCGCGGCCACGCCCGCGACCGCAAGGCTCACGTACAGCAGCCACAACAGCGTGTCCACCGTTGCGGCGGTCCCCAGGAACGCGCCGACTGGCTGCAGCAGCGCCGCGGTGACCGTCATCGCGCTGCTGGCAGCGGCGATGTTCCCGGTCAGCGGCGGCGACTGGACGCTGAACTTGTTCAGTGCGTCGTACAGCGGCTGCGCCTGCTGCCCGCCGGTCGAGCCGACATCCAGCGGGAACACCCACTGCAGCGACATGTCCTCCGGGCCGAAGTCATTCTGCAGCGCGGTGAGCTCGCCTGGACCGACGAACGCCCCGACGATCCAGATCGACGGGATGCAGTCGACGCACGTCAGGTCGGGGGTGAGCACAACGGGGTCATCGGTCCAGAACGTGGAGGAGGCGTCGCGTGGCGCGACGATCCCCGTGACCTCGAGGGTGATCCCCCCGGCCAGGTTGCCCGAGAAAGCGATCTTCGGCGGGGTGATCGGCACCTTCGAGCCTAGGTGCAGGCCGAACTGGCGGGCCGTCTGGGACGACACCGCGACCTGCAGTACCGGCGAGACGGACGAGGAGGCGCCGCCGTTCGTTCCGCTCGCACCGCCGCCGGGGTAGTGGCCGGCGACAAGCCGGGTGTACTGAGTGAACGGCTGGCGGTAGCTGACCTCGAACTTCACCTCGAAGGTGCCGGCACCAGGCAGCGCGCTTGTGTTGGTCACGGTGTGCAGGAGGGTGGTCATGCTCATCCAGTCCGTGCTGGCCGGGGCGAGCTTGACGACCCCGCGGTTGAAGTCACTGTGCAGCTGGCTGGTGACCTCGCCGAGCTGGCCCGCGGTGAGGTTGGTGCTGCTGGCATTGCCGAAGGCGCCGAAGGAGTCGTCGTCGAGGTCGCTGGTGATGGTGCTCCACTCGGTCGCTGAAATGATCGTCCGGGCCAGCGGCGTCGTGGCGGCCAGCGTCTGCTGCAGCGCCTGCGTCCTGGCGGCCAGTACGACCCGCGGCGCGGCCGTAGCGGCGAGGACGCAGCCCGCGACGAGCACCGCCAGTGCCACGGTGGCGCCGGTGCCCATGCCCAGTAGCCCCCGGGGGACGACCTCCCGGGGACTCCCCGAGCGGAGGGGCTGCGCGCCCCTCCGCACAACCCTTGTCATGCTGCCTCCGCGGCGCGTAGTTCGGCGGCGGGATCCGGGTGCCGGAGCAAGATGAGCGCGGCGGCCAGCGCGGGCACCACGGCGACGAGCGCCGCGAGCGGCAGCGTCTGCGGCAGGTCGAACATCGTCACCGGCGGCGGCACCGGCTGCTGCGCGGCCGCGGTGAGCGTGACCGCGGGCACGAGCAGCCGGGCGACGACGGTGCCCAGGACCAGGCCGAGCGCGGCCGACGGCACGCTGAGCAGCAGCTTCTCAAGGAATAGCTGCGCGGCCGCGGACCGCTGGCCGACGCCGAGCGCGGCGAGCAGGGCGTTCTCAGCGCGCCGCTGCCGGACGTTCGCGGCGATCGAGACCCAGAACCCGGTGACGGCCAGCAGCGCGGCCGCCACGGCGACCGCCAGCAGGGCCTGCTGCGGGGCGGCCGACAGCGGGTCGCCAGTCGTGGCCGCGGCGAGCGCGGTCCGGCTGGTGATGGACGAGCCAGGCGGCAGCGCCGCGACGAGAGCGGCTGGCACAGTATGGCCGGAAGTCGTCAGCCACCACTGGGTGACTGGCAGGGGAGGAGCGTCGCGGCTGGCCAGGAAGGCCTGCACGGTCGGCAGGTCGACGATGAGAGCGCTGCCGGTGAGTGTCGGGAACGTGTCTGTCTCCGCGACGATCTTGACCGGGACCGTGACGCCCTCGATCGTGGTCGGCACGACTGCGCCCACGGCGACGTTGTTGCCGTCGGCGAACGCACTGGTCGCGATCGCCGGTACCGCGGCAGGCAGTCCGCCCGCTGCCAGCGTCACCTGTCCGGTTACCGGCTGCAGCACGGGGCGCCCGAAACCGCGGCCGGAAACGGACTGGCCGTACCCCGGATTGAAGGTCAGCGTGGCGCCGTCCGCGCCGGGCCGCCATCCGGTCGTCTGCGGCTGCCCGTACGGGCCGAACGCCTCGCCGGAGCTCGCCACGCCGTCCAGCTCGGGCGACGTGGCGACGGCGCTCCAGCCGCTGAGCCGGGCACCGGACACCGTCAGCGTGACGGCTCCCCCGGCTGGCGTGGCGGGCAGCGTGTAGTAAAGGGCGAGCTGAATCAGGCGCAGCGGGTAGCTGGCATCGGCGCCGCCAAGCGAGGCGGTAAGCAGGTGCGGGCGGCCGTCTGCGGGCAGCGTGCCCACCGGGATCTGGTTAGCCGCGCCGCTTGCGTCGTCGATCGTCACGATGGCCGTGACGTCGAGTCCGGGCCGGGCCGGACTGAGGGTGGCGGTCAGCTGGACGCTGCGCGGGTGCCCGCTGATGACCGTGCCGCCAGACCCGCTGGCGGGCGCGATCGCATGGAAGAGCTGCCCAGTCGACAGCGCCGACTGATCGCCGCGCAGCAGCACGACGCCAGGCGCCTGATCTGCCCCGACAAGCAGGATCTGCGACGGCAGCGCCACTGGTATGGCGGAGACCGCCATCGCGGCCTGCACGCCCTTCGCATGGACGATCGACCCGTCTGAGCCGGGCGCCAGCGGGGCGGCCAGGTCCACCCTGACGTCGGCACCGGTCGTGAACGCCGCCTGGTCGGCGGCGGACCGGGTCCAGCTCTGGTGCTGCGCCAGGGCGAGGGTGCCGGTGGCGACGGCCATCACCAGGAGCAGCGCCGCGCCGCCCTGGCGCAGCGGCTGGCGGCTGAACTGCCATCCGGCGAGCGCCGCCGTCAGCCTGCGGCCACCCGCCGCCAGCCGGTCGGCGGCCCTGGCGGCCGCGGGCAGCAACCGCAGCGTGAGCACCGTCCCGCCCGCGAGGGCCAGCGCGGGGGCGAACGTGAGCACCGGATCGATGGCCGCCGCGGAGCCGTTCGCTGACGTGCTGACGGCCGAGAACTCGCGCAGCTGCCATCCGGCGAGGACCGCGAGCGCGATCAGGGCGAGGTCGGCGCCGGCCCGCGCGGCGCTTGCGAGCACCGCCTGCCTGCCGCGGCGGACCCGGGCGGCCCCCGGCTGTCCGGGTCGCAGCACGGGGAAAAGCAGCGCGCCGATGGCGACCACAGTGACGCCGAGAGCGGTGCCCAGCGCGTCGAGCCAGGTGCCCGCCGCGGTCAGGCTGATGCCGCCGCCCGGGGCGAGCGCGCCGAAGAGCGCGTCAGACAGCAGCCGGGCGAGCCAGACACCCGCGACCCCGCCGCCGACCGCGCTGACCAGGGCAAGCGGGATCACCTCGGCCGCCGTCAGCCTGATGAGCTGCCACCGCGTCGCGCCCCGGGCGACCAGCAGCGCGCTTTCGCCTTCGCGCTCGGCGGCGAGCAGCCGGGCGACCGCGAGCAGCGCCGCCACCGCGAGCACGAGCAGTTGAAGGCCGCTGATCGCGAGCAGCGACCTGGCGACGGTCAGATTGTTGCCGATGCCGGTGAGCACGGCGGGCAGGCTCGACGTCACCTGGAGCCCGTTGAGCGAGTTCGAGCTGTTCAGCGAGTCCTGGAGCGCGGTCACGCTGGCGGCGGCGGTGGCGAGTTCGCCGCCGGTGAAGGCGGCCATGTCCGGCTGGGCGACCCAGGTGCCGCTCGCCTCGGTGAGCCTGCCGGGGAAGGCGGCGGAC
>JASHXJ010000572.1 GCA_030043595.1 Trebonia sp. | reverse complement strand
GGCCAGCGGCGCCAGCCAGCGCCGGGCAGGGCGCCGCCATCCGCCACGCCACCCGCCACGGCGGTCGGCCGGCGACCGCCGGGGGCCGGCGCCGCTGAGAGTTCCTGCGGACGGGCTCTTCGGCGCGTGCACGCGGCTATCTCACCACGCGAATTCCTCAAGACTGGTTAAGGAAACGTTTTCTTCCTGTGTGCCGTGCGCGAATTGGCACCTGCGGGCAAGCTTCCGCGATGATTGACCGGTATATGACCGTTTCCCAGGCATTTGTCCTGCTCGGGGCCGGCGTCGGCGGCGGCCTCGCCAGCACGGTGGCCAGCATCGCGAGCGTCGTGTCCTATCCCGTGCTGCTCGCGCTCGGCCTGCCGCCGCTGTCCGCCAACGTCACCAACACGGTGTCGCTGGTGCTCACCGGCGCCGGGTCGGTGCTCGGCTCCCGGCCCGAGCTCGCCGGCCAGCGCGGCCGGGTACTGCGGCTGGGCACGGTCACGGCGCTCGGCGGGGCGGCCGGGGCAGCCGTCCTGCTGCTGGCACCGTCCGGCGCGTTCGGGTTCGTGGTCCCGGTGCTGATCGGCGGCGCCTGCCTGCTGCTGCTCGCGCAGCCGGCCATCAGGGCGATGTCACCGCGGCCGGGCGCCGAACGGTCCCCGCGGCGGCTGGCCGGGCTGTTCGGCGTGGCGATGTACACCGGCTACTTCGGGGCGGCGGGCGGCGTCCTGCTGCTCGCCCTGCTCTCCGCGATGATCAGCGAGTCTCTCGTCCGGGTGAACGCGGTCAAGAACGCGCTGACCGGCGCGGCGAACGGCGTCGCCGCGATCATCTTCGCCCTGTTCGCCCCCGTGCACTGGGCGTTTGTCCCGCCGCTGGCCGCGGGGTTCCTGATCGGCGGCTTCACCGGTCCGCGCCTCGTGCGCCGGCTTCCCGTGACGGCGCTGCGGGTCTTCGTCGCGCTGTGCGGCCTCGCGCTCGCGGTCAAGCTGGGTGTCACTGCCTACCGGTAGGCAGCCTGCGGTGACGGAAATTGTCTAGAGTTGCCAGTGATTTTATGCTTTCGTAATAACAGCCTTGTCATATCGTTAAATTCCTCACATAGGCAATTACATTCGTCTATTCTCTCCTTATACGCGCCAGCGACGCGAGTCGCTGGCGACCCATGACACAGGGGGCGGCCCAGGCGGCGAGCGGAAGCTTCCTCGGCCACTCCCAGCACACGGCGGGGTTGCGTGCGCCCTTCCTCCGCGACGGAGCGCGTTGCCCCGCTAACGGGGCGTGATTTTCCGTGACGCGCGTCCCTCGCGCCAACGGCGGGAGCAGTTTCACATGTCAGTGCTCATCGTCATCGTCATCATCGCCGCAGTCGGGTACTACGTCTCACTGCGCATCCACCCCTTCACCAAGTGCCGCGTCTGCAATGGCGGCGGCAAGCACACAGGCGGCGTGTTCAGCTACGCGCACCGCAAGTGCCGCAAGTGCGGCGGCAGCGGACGCAAGGACCGGCTCGGGGTCAGGCTGTTCGTGAAGTGAGTCGCCAGGGTCCGTTCGGATAAAAAATCATGAATCTCCCGAACGGACCGTGGCCTTTGCCCAGCGGCGCCCCAGCAGCGCGGAGCGGGCGGCCAGCCACAGGCCGAGTGCTGCCCAGACGCCAGCAGGCCGAGCCAGTGGCAGCGCAGCACGAGCGCGGCCACCGGAGCGAACGCGGCGATGGCGAGTAACGGTCCGCGCGCCGCGTTCGCTCCCTGTCTGGCACAACCTGCCTGACTCGCTGCCTGACTCAAGGACGGCCGGCCGGGCACCGCCCAGCGAAACCTAAGGATCTTCTAAGGATCGGGCCCTAGCGTGACATCGATCAATAGATCACAATTGAGCATCGGCACGGCAACAACCGGTGCAAGATCCTATCGCTTGTTGACATGTGCCGGCTTTAGGGTCAAATGCTGATATATCCGGCGGACCTGGGTGGGTCGCGGGCGCGTGGAGGTGGATGGATGGGGTCGGCGGTGCGCCGCGCCCTCGCCGGGCGGATGTGGTCGCCGGTGCGCCGCGCCTTCGCCGCCGTCGCCTGCGTCGCTGGCCGCGCCGACCGGATTGGCCGTGGCAGCCTGGCCGGCCGTCAGCCGTTCAGCATCGTCGCGGGCTTGTCCGCTGTCGCCGTGTTCGTCGCCGTGATGGGGGTCCCCGCCGACGGCGGCGCCTCGGGCCTGGCGGCACGGATCGACCCCCCGGATCACATGACAGGAACGTCGCGCACCGGGCAGGCATTCGACGGGGTGGCCGCCGTCGGCGCGCTGTTCACCGATAACTCAGGCCGGCTCGGCAGCCACTTCTGCACGGCGAGCGTCGTGCACAGCCCCGCGGGCGACCTGGCTGTCACCGCGGCGCACTGCGTGACCGGCGGCAAGACGGCGGACATCGTGTTCGTCCCCGGGTATGCCAGCGGGAAGGCTCCCTACGGCATCTGGCAGGTCACCCGCGTCTACACCGATCAGGCCTGGCAGTCCTCCCAGGACCCGGATGACGACGTCGCCTTCCTCCAGCTGTCCCCGGCCAGCGACGGCGTCCCCATCGAGGACATCACCGGGTCCGAGCAGCTCGGCACCGGATCGCAGGCTGGCACGCTGGTGCAGGTGATCGGCTACCCGGACGGGGCGGACCAGCCGGTCTGGTGCGTGAACTGGACAAAGAGCTTCAGCCCCACCCAGCTCGAATTCGACTGCGGCGGTTACACCGACGGAACCAGCGGCGGCCCGTTCATCGCCGATCTGTCGGCCAGCACCGGCGAGGGTACGGTCATCGGCGTCATCGGCGGCTACGAGCAGGGCGGGCTGACACCGTCGGTGTCGTACTCGTCGGTGTTCGGCGCGGCGATCGCGGCCCTGTACAAGACCGCGATGGCGGGCGGCTGAGCGGGACCACGCCCAGCCGCCGACGGCCGTCCTTCGCTGCGCGGCTGCGCACGCAGGCGGGAAACGGCGGTCATCGTTCCTGCTCGGGCGGGGGGACGATCGCGTCGATCTCCGCGAGGTCGGTCGCGGTCGGCTCCCACTCCCCGGCGGCCGCGTTGGCCTTGACCTGGTCCGGCGACGTCGCGCCGGCGATCACCGAGGTGCAGCCGGGCTGCGCCGCCAGCCCGCCGATCGCGATGTCGAGCACGCTTACCCCGCGCTCGGCGCCCCAGGAGATGAGCGCTTCGACCTTGTCCAGCTTCGCGGCGGTCACGTAACCCGCGCGGGCGGCCAGCCGGGTGCCCTGGGGAACGTCCTGACCGCGCCGCACCTTGCCGGTGAGCAGCCCGTTCGCCAGCGGGAAGTACGGCAGCACGCCGAGCCCGAAGTGCCGGGCGGCGGGGACCACCTCAGCCTCCACCCCGCGCTCGAGCAGGGACCAGTGGTTCTGGGATGAGATGAACGGGGTACGGCCGGCGCCCGCCGCCTTGTGCGCGGCGTCCGCGAGCTGCCAGCCGGACAGGTTCGAGTGTCCCAGGTACCTGACCTTGCCCTCGGTGACCAGCTCGTGCAGCGCGGCGATCGTCTCCTCGATCGGCGTCAGCGGGTCCGGCGTATGCAGCTGGTACAGGTCGATGTAATCGGTGCGCAGCCGCCGCAGCGATTTCTCCACGGCCAGCCGTATGTAACCGCGGCCGCCCTTGGCGCCGGCGGCGGGGCCGTAGCCCATGTCCACTCTCTGGTGGCCGAATTTCGTGGCGAGCACTACCTTGTCCCGGCGGCCGGCCAGGGCCTCGCCGAGCGCGAGCTCGGACCCGCCGTCCTTGCCGTACATCTCGGCAGTGTCCAGGAGCGTGATGCCCACGTCGAGGGCGGCGTCCACCACCGCGCGGGTTTGCGGCACGTCCAGGCGTGCGCCGAAGTTGTTACAGCCGAGGCCCACCACGGACACGAGCAGCCCGGAGTCACCGAGGGTTCGATAGCGCATGACACGCATCATAACGGAGGAGCAATATCCAGTTGCAATTGCCTAGGGCCGCCCGCAGCCGCGGCCGCCGGCCCGTGCAGCAGCGGCAAATTGGCGAATTACCCGCGACGCAATTCCGCTGCTGCGCGCATCCGCGTTTTCCTGAAGTGCCGCCGGGGAGTTCCGCGGCGGCGCTTACCGGGGCGCCGCGCCTCGCTCCCGTGGCCGGCTTGTGCATGCACAAAACGGCGGTTGTGCATGCACAATAGCCGCCCAAAGCATGCCCCGGAAGGGCGTCGTGCGTGCCCAAGCCGGAACCCGCGCAGCGCGCGCTCGGCAGGCAAACCGGGCACGGGCCCTGGTAAGCCGGCGGATTTGAAAGTGGCGGGTTTACGGGCTAGCCTGATATGGCGGCCGCGATATCCTTGGGGGGCGTGCGAGCGCTCCGGAGGCGCAATTGCCTAATTCTAGGGGACATTAACCGTGCTGGGTGGCAACGGGGATAATGAGGAGGGCGGCCAGCGTGCCTGACTCCTCCGACGGGCCTACCGTCCTGCGCATCCTGCTGGGCAGCCACCTGCGGCGGCTCCGGGAGAGCAGGGGCATCTCCGCCCGGCGGGCAGCCGCGTCGATACGCGCGTCGGAGTCCAAGATCAGCCGGATCGAACTCGGCCGCAACGCGATCCGCGAGATCGACGTGCTCGACCTGCTGAACTTCTATGACGTGGATCCCGCGGAGCGTGAGCAGCTCCTCACGCTGGCCGAGCAGGCCAACCGGCCCGGCTGGTGGCAGCGGCACCACGACATCCTGCCGGAGTGGTTCCACGCGTACGTCGGCATGGAGGAGGCGGCGCGGTCGATCCGGGTGTATGAGCCGCAGTTCATCCCCGGCCTGCTGCAGACCGAGGAGTACGCGGCCGCGGTCATCTCGCTGGGCGACTTCTCCATCGAGGACGCCGAGCGGCACGTGATGATCCGCAGGGAGCGCCAGCACCGGTTCCGCGAAGGCAAGCTGAAGCTCTGGGCCATCGTCGACGAGGCGGCACTGCGCCGCCCGGTGGCCGGGGCGGGCATGCAGATAGAGCAGCTGTGCTACCTGCGCAAGCAGAGCAGCACGCCGGCGCTGACCCTGCAGGTCATCCCGTACGGGATGGGCGGCTACGCCGCGCCGGGCGGTTTCAGCATCCTGCGGTTCGCCGATCGCGACCTGCCGGACCTGGTCTACGTGGAGAACCTGACCAGCGCGCTTTACCTCGACAAGCAGGCCGAAGTGGACCGGTACCTGCTCGCGATGGAGCGGCTGAGCATCATGGCCTACGAGCCGCAGCGGACACCGCAGATCCTCGACGAGATCATCAGGGAACTGGAGGCGATACGCGATGAGTGACGTGAGCAACGGGATGTGCGCCACAGAACTGACCCAGGTGACCGGCGCCCGGTGGGTGAAGAGCAGGCGCAGCGGCCCCACCGGGGGCAACTGCGTCGAAGTGGCGTTCCTCGCCGACGGCCAGGTGGCCGTCCGGCACTCACGGCACCCGTCCGGGCCGGCGCTGGTGTTCTCGGCACCGGAGTGGGATGCCTTCGTGGGCGGTACCAAGGACGGCGAGTTCGGCTGACCGCGGGGCGGCCCTGAGACGACGGGTCCCCGCGCTGCAGGAGGACCCGCCGTCGCCTGTCTCCCGGTCTGGCCAACGCCGGCGATCGGGACCTTGACTAGTCGAGCGGAAGATCGAACTCGCCGTTCTTGGCACCGGCCAGGAAAGCTTCCCACTCGCCCCGTGTGTAGACGTGCGGCGCCTTGGCGCGGTCCTTGGAGTCGCGGACCGCCACACCGCCGCCTGGAAGATGAGCTACCTCAACGCAATTGCCCGCCGCACTGGCACTGCTCTTGAACCAGTGCAGACGGCTCAGATCCGTTTCCATCCGATTCCCTTCTGTTAGCTGACCATCCTTCATTTCGGTGGCAAGCCGGTCGCCACTTGTTCAAATCAGATCGCGCGCGGCCTGTGAAATCAGATCGGCGGACGCGCCCGGCGATAGTGCCGCGGCCCGGAGCCGGTCGAAGGATTCGGCGCGCGTACGGACTTCCTTGTCCTTTTCCAGGTAAATATGTCCTGCCACTGACTCCACGTAGCCAACCTCGGAATCGGACCGTTCCGGAAATTCAAGAATGGAGAAGGATCCCCCGTGCCCCGCGTGGGCGCCGCAGGCGAATGGCAGGATTTGCATGGTGATGCTCGGCCTGTTCGCCTCCGCGATCAGGTGGTTCAATTGCCTGCGCATGACGGCCGGCCCGCCCACCGTGCGTCGTATCACCGCCTCGTCGAGGATCGCCCAGAGCTCAAGCGGCGGAGTGTCATCCAGCCGGTGCTGCCGCGCCATCCGCAGGTCCACCAGGCGGTTGATCTGTTCCGCCGTGTACCTGGGGAACATCTCCCTGATGACGGCGAGCGCGTAGTCAGCCGTCTGCAGCAGTCCCGGTACTACCGAGATCTCGTAGCTGCGGATCGCGGCCGTTTCCGCCTCAAGACCGACGTAGATGTCAAATCCGCTGGGCAGGACGTCGTCGTAAGCCGCCCACCATCCCTTGCGGTGCCCCTCGCGGGCCATGTCGACGAGGATCTGCCGCTGCCCGGCGTCGGCGACGCCGTACATCTCGAGCATCTGGTTCAGGTACGCCGACTTGGTGGGCGCCTTGCCGGTCTCGATTCGGGACAGCGTGGACGGGGCGACACCGAGCTCCGCTGCTACCTCCTCCAGCTTGTAGCCGCTGGAATCCCGTAGCCGGCGAAGCTCCGTGCCGAGCCTGCGCCTGCGGACGGTTGGCCCGGTAGCCATCGGAGGTCCACCTCCTACAGCGAACGCAGCGCCATGCTCTGGTCGCGAATTACTGAAGACCAGGTCACGCGCACGAACCTGACACGCAGAACGATACAGCGCGATGATCAAGAATGAAATCGCATCCGCGATTTCATTCTTGAAATTTGCTCCACGCACTTGCGCGGCATGCGCTTGCGCCGGATCATCATTATGACGGCGGCGCAAGGGCGCGGCGCGGCAGCCAAATGATTGGCCACCGATCATTAACCAAACGCGATAAATCGGGCATAAGGCCCTGATCGCAGCACCGGACCCACGGAGAAACCGTCTCGAAAAGTTGTTTTATATCGACGTGTTTGCCACACCATGGGACGGCTGCCCGAGTGCAGCCTGGGGGGCGCGGCAAGCGGCCGATGCCGAGACAAATGAGCTAGACGAGGCGGAAGCGCTTCCCGGGCTTCCGAACATTCCAATGCGCTATTTTGGGAGGGCGCGCAGATGGACACCCCCGCCGCAGGCCACCAGCGAATGTCCGGCGCACGACAGCGAGCCGCGATCCTGGGCTCCCT
>JASHXJ010000571.1 GCA_030043595.1 Trebonia sp. | reverse complement strand
TCAGCGCCACGGCCGGCCGGGTCAGCAGGCGGGCGGCCCGCCGGTCTCCGTTCCGGGCCCGGTCCCGGCTCCGGCGCGGGGCCCGGTGCCGCGCTATGTGCCTCGCCCCGATAGCCGACGGGAGCACCGGCAGCTCCCTGGTCGGCCCCAGACCGCCAGGACGCGCCTCGCTCAGGCCGAAGTCGCGCAGCCCGGCGTACACGCGGAACTCGGCGACCGCGCGGAACTCGGCCATGATCGTCGCCTCGCCGCTCAGCTCGGCGAACGTCGGACCCGCGCGCAGCGCGGTCAGGGCTTCGGCGACCTGCCGCAGCGCCACGGGGATGTCGGTCAGCTCGCCGGACAGCAGCGCATCGAGGTCCCTTTCGTCAAACGGCGCAGGACCCCAGCCGGGGGGCAGGTAGCTGTCTGGCATGTCATCGTCTGGAACGCCGTACCCGGTCAAAGCGTTACACCTGCCCCAGATAGGAGCGTCGCCAGCTTCCGCAGGCCCCGGTGCGCCGCCACGCGCACCGCGCCAGGAGACTGCCCCAGCATCTCCGCCACGACTTCGGTGTCGAGCCCGGCCACGACCCGCAGCATGATCACTTCCGCCTGCCGGTCGGGCAGCAGGGACAGCAGCGCCATCGCCGACTCGGTGGCGATGTTCTCCATGGCGATCTGCTCCGCGCCGGCCGTTCGCGGCACGTCCGCCGCGCTGATCTCGTCCAGCGGTTCCGCTGGATGCCGCTTGCGGAGCCTGGCCTGGTCGAGCAGCCGCCTGCGCGCGGTAGTGAACAGCCAGGCACGCCAGGCGGCTTCGTCGCCGGCGAACCGGGGAAGTCCCCGGACCACCTGGACCCAGGTCTCGGCCGCGACGTCCTCAGCGTGTTCGGGGGCGACAACCCGCAGGTAACGGAGCAGGGCCGGGTTCGCATCCCGCCAGAGGACCGCGAAAGCGTCGTCGCTGCCGCCCTGGGCGGCCGCCAACTGGGCCGCGAAGTCCTCGCCCACCACAATGGAGAGTATCGGCACACAAAGCACCTGCGCGCAGGGAAATCGGCATCGAGATGAGAGCCGGCCACAGTGCGCGCACGTCTTCGACGTGCCGCCATCGACGGCGATATTCACCGGTATTGAGCACTAAACGCTTTTAGAAAGGCAAATCGCCGGTGCGCTGCACCGTTAAGGCAGGCGTTACTACAAACTGGCGCAGCGAAAGGTCCCGGAAAGTTACCGGCCCCCTGGGTCCGGGCACCGCGTCGATGTTGATCCCGGTCTCCGGCACCCCGAGCAGCTTGAAACCATCGAGCAGCCTGGTCGTGGCGTTCCAGAAGGCGCCCGTCCCCGCGTACCCGCCGAGGAACTCCGCCGCCGCGCCGGCGTCGTCGGCGGCGATCCCCGCCGCGAGTCCGGACGTCTCGTCGTTGGCGATCGCGGCCGCCTCCGCCGGGCTGCCGGCCGGCGCGATCGTGACGGTGGCCTCCCGCTCGGGGTCGAGTGCCCACTCATACCCAAGCGGGTGGTCGTGCGGCGGCAGTGAGGCGGCGATACCCAGCGCGGCGAGCTGCGCCGTGATATCCGGCAGCCACCCGTCCCACAGCTGGCTGTCAAGCAGCAGCAGGTTGAGCCTGTTGCACACGCCAAGCCGGTCGAGGCTGGCCGTGATCAGCGCAGACGCCACGGACCGCTGCGCTGAGGAATGGACATAAAGCACCCCGCCGCCGTCAGCGTGGGCAAGCGTCCGCACCCCGTGCGCCGCCCCCTCCGCGGCCAGCGCGCGGGTGCTCGCGCCGCTCCCCCGCAAGATCACCAGCGGCATCAGCTTCGGCTCGCGGACCAGCGCGTACGCCGCCGCCTGGCCGGGGATCCTGATGAGCTGGATGGCGGCAGGGTCCAGCCCCGCCGTGGCCAGGGCCGGCGCGATCACCTCGTCCGCCAGCGCGATCGCCGAGCGCAGTGCCGCGCTTCCGGTGCGCAGCACGCCCGCGTTCCGCGACTTGATGAGCTGTGAGGCGACGTCCACCACGACGTTCGGCCTGGCCTCGAAGTTCGCCGCGATCACGCCGACCGGTCTGCGGCGCTCGGTGAGGACCAGCCCGCCTGGCAGGTCGCGGAGCTTGCGGCTGGCCGGCTCGGCCGGCACGCCTGCCAGGATCTCGAGCTGGGCGGCGATCGCCTTCAGGCGCTGGTCATCGAGCCAGAGCCGGTCGCGTACCCCGTCCGGCAGGCCCGCGGCCGCCGCGGCGCGCATGTCCTGCTCGTTGGCCGCGAGGACAGCGGGGGCGGCTTTGGCGAGAGCATCCGCCATCGCGGCGAGCGCGGCGGCGATGACGTCGTCCTGGGCAGCCGCGAGCCCGGTCACGGTGGCCCGGGCCGCGCGGGCGGCGGTGCGGACGGCCTGTGCAGCCGCCGTGTCCTCCGCTGTCATGATCCGTCCTCCCGGCGGCGCGCCGCACCCTCGGTCCCTTGGGCCGTCACGTGCCGAGCGTACCTGACAGTGCCGGAGCGGAGCGGCGGGGCGTCAAGCCCGCAGCTCAGGGTTTGCAGCGCGGCCTCGTCCCGCGCGGCCGGGACCGCCTCAGGGTGTCTCGGGACCCTGGCCGGGTTGCGGATGCTGAAAGCGGCCAGCAGGCCCCCGGCGGCTGCGACGGCCGCGGAGATCAGCACCGCGGTGTGGAACCCGTCGAGCAGGGCGGCGGGATGCAGGTACGTGTCACCGCTGATGCCGGCCAGCCCGGGGAGCACGGCGACCGCGATGAGGCTGGCAACCCGGGCCACGTCGTTGTTGACCGCCGAGGCGATCCCGGAGTGTTCCGCGGGCGCGGCCGACAGCGCCGTCGCCGTCAGCGGCGCCACGTTGATCGCCAGCCCGAACCCGAAGACAAGCACGGCGGGCAGCACCTGCGTGACGTAGTCGCCGCTGCCCTGCACGCGGGTGAACAGCGTCATGCCGGCGGCGATCACCAGCGGGCCGGCACTCATCTGCAGCCGGGGGCCGATGCGGGCGGCGAGCGCGGCCGACCTGGCCGAGAGGGCCAGCATGATGACGGTCACCGGCAGCAACGCCACGCCGGCCTCGAGCGCGCTGTACCCGCAGACCTCCTGGAGCACCACCGGTACCAGGAACAGCGCGCCGCCGAGGGCACCGTAGACCACGAAGGTGACCGCGTTGGCGGCCGCGAACTGACGGCTGCGGAACACGGCGAGCGGGAGCATGGCGTGCGCGCTGCGTCCCTCCACGGCGCAGAAGGCCGCGAACAGGACCGCGCCGGCTCCCAGGCTGGTCAGCACGCGGGGCGAGGCCCAGCCGCTGTCCGACGCGCCGATCAGGCCGTACGTGATCCCGGCCAGCGCCAGGCTGATCAGCACCGGGCCGGCCGCGTCGAGGGGCGGCCGGGGGCCAGGAGCGCGTGATTCGGGTATGTGCCGCATCGCGATGACGACGACGGCCGCCACGACCGGCAAGTTGATGAAGAACACCAGCCGCCAGGACACGGCGCTGATCAGCCAGCCGCCGATGAACGGACCGATGGCGGTGGCGATCCCGCCGAGGCCGGACCAGGCGCCGACGGCCTTCGCGCGGTCGTCAGGCGCGAACGACGCCTGCAAGATGGCCAGGCTGCCGGGCGTCAGCAGCGCGGCGCCCACGCCCTGCAGCACGCGGGCGCCGATCAGGAACCCCTCATCGGGCGCGAGTCCGCAGGCCAGAGAGGCGAGCGCGAACCACAGGGCGCCGATCACGAACAGCGCCCGGCGCCCGTAGCGGTCGCCGAGCGCACCGCCGAGCAGGAGCAGGCCTGCCAGCGTCAGCGTGTAGCCGTCGACCACCCATTGCAGGCTCGTGACGGTGGCGTGGAAGTCCCGGCTGATGGCCGGCAGCGCGATGCCCACCACCGTGGCGTCGAGAGCGGCCACCCCGGATCCGAGCACGGTGCCCGCGATGACCCAGCGCCCCCGCGGGCTGGCGTACGTCAGGCCGGAAGCGGCGCTCGTCACGGCTGGTCGCACTCCACCCCCTCGCGTCCCTTCACGCCCCTCACGTCACTTCACTTGCACCCCAGATGCGCTTAGCGGCCTTCGCC
>JASHXJ010000570.1 GCA_030043595.1 Trebonia sp. | reverse complement strand
CGTCGACGGCGCTGCCGTGATCGACGGGCAGATGGTGTCGGCTCGCGCCTGGCCGGATCACCCGGCATGGATGCGCGAGTTCATCCGCATCCTCCGCTCGAAGGCCCCCGCGTGAGGCGGAAGGTGCTCAAGGCGTTCCGGAACGGATTGCGGCGTACACGCCTCATGCGGGCGTTATGCATCCGCGACCGTAGGCTGATCATCGGCCGGCACCGTGGCCGGCGCCGGCGCCGCGCCGGACAGCAGTCGCGAGGCGGCGCCGGGGAACACCGCCGCGGACAGCAGCCCCGCCGCGACCAGTGCGCTGGCCAGGGTTGGCGTCATCTTCCCGGCGGCAATCCCGATCTGCGTCGCCACGATCACGAACGTCAGCGTGGTCGCCTGCAGCAGCCCGGCCGCCGCGGCGCGCCGGGTGCCGGTGGACTTGCGGTACAGCAGCGCGGGCAATCCGCGCACGACAAGCAGCGCGATGAGGAACAGCGGCACCTGCGCGAGCGCGGCCGGGTGGCTGAGCAGGTCCTGCAACCGGAAGGCGACGCCGGTCGTGATGAAGAAGATCGGAATAAGGAAGCCGAATCCGATGCCTTCCAGCTTGACCTGGAACTGCGGATTCGGCTCGCGGCCGCCGGAGAACTCGATCAGCTTCACCAGCAGGCCGGCGGCGAACGCGCCGAGAATAGAGGCGAAGCCGAACCGGTAGGCGAGCACCCCGCAGCCGAGCGCCAGGGTGAGCGTGGCGCGCACGCGCAGCTGGCCGCTCCTGTCCTCCAGGTGATCCAGCAGCCGGTCCAGGCCTTTCAGGCGGCGGACCTCGGCGAGAATCAGCCAGATCAGGACCAGCACGGCCAGGAATATCCCGAGCGAGACCAGCTGGTCCTGCGTTGTCTTGGCCGCGGCGGAGAAGAACAGCGACAGCAGCATGATCGGCACGATCTCCGCGAGCGCGGCCGCGGTCATCACGAGCTGACCGAATCCGGTGCTGCCCTCCCCCGCGTCCTTGAGCAGCGGAAGCAGCAGCCCGGCCGACGTTGACATGAGGATTATCGCCAGCAGCAGCGGCTGGCTCGCCTGCCCGGCCAGCCAGAAAAACACGGCGCAGACCAGCCCGAGCGCGGCCGAGACGGCGAACGCGAGGCCCGCCAGCCGCGAGAGCGGCCCGCGCAGGCGGTCGAGATCGATCTCCAGCCCGGCCAGGAACAGCAGCATGCCAAGGCCAAGGTCGCTCAGCACCTGGACCGGCGCGTCCACGCGCGCCCAGCCGAGAACTGACGGGCCGACCACGATGCCCGCGATCACCATGAGCACCGCACCGGGCACCCGCAACCCGGGCAGCAGGCCGAGGACGACCGGGACCAGCACGGAGATCCCGGCGATGATGAGCACACTGTTAAACGAGATGGCGAGCATCGTTCCCCCCGGCTCTATCCTCGTCCTATGGCTCGCAAGACCTGCGTACTGTCCATCATCACGTGCGGCGCCGGTCCTGCCGCGGCGGTCGGCGAGCTGGTCAGCCTCGCCCTCGGCCGCGGCTGGACGGTTCAGGTCATCGCCACCCCGTCCGCGCTGCCGTTCTTCGACGCCAGGCGGATCGAGGAGGTGACCGGCAGTCCGGTCCGCAGCCAGTACAGCAAGCCCGGCGCGGCACGGTCGCGGATCCCCGATGCCATCATCGTGGCGCCGGCCACCTTCAACACGATCAACCAGTGGGCGCTCGGCCTCACCGACACCTACGCCCTGGGCGTCCTGGCCGAGCAGACCGGCCTGGGCATCCCCATCGTGGTCCTGCCGTTCGTGAGCGACGCGCTGGCCAGCCGCCCGCCGTTCACCCGCAGCGTGCAGGCACTGCGCGCGGAGGGCGTCAGCATCCTGCTCGGCGGTGACGGCATCCGGCCGCACCCCGCGCACGGCGAGGCGGGAGTGGCGAACGAATTCCCGTGGCGCCTGGCACTGGACGAGGCCGCTGAAATGACCGGCTTCGGCGCGTGAGAAAACCCCGATCATCATCCCGAACGATCCGGGGCGGCTCCCCTCGCGAGCGGCTCAGGACGACGTTCGACAGCGCCGCGACGCTGTACCACGAGGCGCGCCCGGACTACCCGGACGGACTTTTCGACGACCTCGTCGTGCTGGCTGGTCTCGACCCCGGCGCCGAGCTCCTCGAGATCGGCCATCCGGCTGCTGGATACGTTCTCCGGGCACATCGCGATGGCGCAGTGGCAGCGGATGCGCCTGCACGGCGAGATCCGCCGCCGGCTTGCCGAACGCCCGGACGCCCAGCTGCGCCGGCACTGGGGCGCGGTGCTGCACGTGGCGCGCGGGAAATAAGGACCGCGCAGCCGGGACCTCTTTCCGTGGCGGGCACGCGGCGCCGCAGTAGCCTGAGAGCATGTCGTCACAGCGGAAGCGCCGGCTCGCCATCGCCGGTGTCGTCATCGCCGGCTACGCCGTCGCAACGGTCATCGCAGTGCGCCGCGGCTACACGTTCGGCCGCAACGTCCCCGTGCGGTGCCGGGACGGCCACCTGTTCACCACCGTCTGGATTCCCGGCGCCTCCCTCAAGGCGCTCCGGCTCGGCCCGTGGCGGGTGCAGTGGTGCCCGGTGGGCAGGCACGTGACCCTGGTGACCCTGGTCAAGGACGCGGACCTGACCGAGGACGAGCGGGAGTTCGCGGCGGCGCACCACGACACGCCAGTGCCCTGAGCCGACGCCGGGATGGCCGGGTACTCGGGCACCCCGCAGGCCCGCAAGCTGGGCCTGAAGCCCGCCCAGCGGCTCGCGCTCGACGACCCGCCGGACGGCTGGAGCCTGCGCGAGCCGCCCGACGGCCTGCTGCCGCCGGGTCCGGACGGCGCCGCGGACGTGATCGTCGCGTTCTTCCGCGCCGAGGCGGAGATCCCCGGCAGGCTGCCCGCGCTGGCGCGGCGGGTCTTCCCTGACGGCGCGCTGTGGGCGGCCTGGCCGCGTCGCGCCGCCGGGCACGACAGCGACATCACCGATAGCGTCGTCCGCCGGCACGCGCTGGAGCTGGGCCTGGTGGACGTCAAGGTCGCGGCGATCGACGACGACTGGTCGGGCCTGCGCCTGGTGTGGCGGGGCAGGAACCGCTGACCCCGCCGAGTACCTTGTGGGACATGAGCCTGCGCTGGTACACCGTCGTCGTGGACTGCCACGACGTGACAGCCCAGAGCCGCTGGTGGGCTGCGGTCCTCGGCTGGCAGATCGGCTACGAGGCGGACGACGAGGTGGTCCTCGCCCCGCCGCACGCGCTCGACCCGGATCGCCACGTCCCCCGCGCCGAGCGCGGCCCTGGGCTGATCTTCGTGCCGGTCCCTGAGGGCAAGACGCTGAAGAACCGGCTGCACATCGACCTTGCCCCGGCCAGGGAGGACGACCAGGAGACCGAAGTCCGCCGCCTCGAGTCGCTCGGCGCCCGGCGGATCGACATCGGCCAGGGCGACGTGACCTGGATAGTGCTCGCCGACCCTGAGGGAAACGAATTCTGCGTGCTCAGCCCGCGGGACTAGCGCCTTGAGCCGACTTTGGTCACTCTGTGACCAATTGCGGGCGGGTGGTGCTGGTGTGACCCTGAGGTGCGTGCCCGTGGCCGGGACACTGACCGCACATCGTGATTTAGCGCCGTATAAGCGGACTCAGTCATTACACTCCAGCCAGTCGTGTTTGTTTGCGTGCCGGGCGAGCGACCGGGAGCAAGGCCATGACAACCCCTGACATGCCAGCGGGCGGGCGGCAGGCAGGCCGCGTCCCGCTGCGACCCCAATCGGTGCGCCTCAATGTCCGGAGCCGCCCGGCGTTCTCGGTGGGCAAGTGGCCAGCGACGCGGCGGCTCGCCGCCGTCATCGTGGCCGGCGTCGTTATCGGCGCGGCTGCGGGCGGCCTGCGGGTGGCCTCCGCGATCGGCGCCGCGGCCGGCTACGCGCGGACCACGCAGCAGGCCGTCCTCGGTGAGCAGGTCACCGCGCTCGCGCAGGCGATGGAGAACGAGCGCGACCTGACCGCTGCCTACGATGCCGCGCTCGGGTACGACAGCCCGGCGGCGGTCGGCGGGGGTGCCAGTGTCCCCGCCGTCTCCGGCAGCACGCTGCGCTACTACCAGGGCCAGCTGACGCAGGCGCAGCAGGCGACGAACGCGCTGGCCGGGCGCGTGCGGACGCTGGCCGCTCAGATCGGCGCCGGTTTCCCCGCGATCGCCCAGAACAGCGCGCAGAACGTGGTCAGCATCACCAGCAACCTCGCCGGGCTGCGCTCGTCGGCGCTGCAGCAGCCATCGGTGTCGACTATCCAGTCGTACACCGCGGAAATCGGCGGCCTGTTCGCGCTCAACGACCAGATCGCCAGCGGCAGCGGGGACGCGGCCCTCTTCGCCGACGTGCGCGCGCTCGGCGCGCTGTCGCGGGCCAAGGATCAGGCCTCCCAGGAGCGCGCGATCGTCGACGCCGCGCTCATCGCGGGCAGCTTCAACGGCACGGGCGGACAGCAGGCGCTGGCCACCGCCCAGGCCCTGGAGAACGCCGCCCTGCTCGCGTTCCAGGAGTCGGCCACGCCCGCCCAGCAGAACGCGTTCCTCACCGCCGCGAGCGGGGAGCAGGCTGACACCGCCCAGCTGCTGACCAACTTCGCCGCCGCGGCCGGCGATCCCCGGCTCTTCGTAAGCGCTCTCGGCCTGGGCATGACCCGGGCGAACGCGCCGGGCCGGTGGTACTCGGCGATGTCGGGCACGATCGACGGGATGCGGAAGGTCGAGCTGCACGTTGCCCAGGCGATCGTCGCGCGAAGCCAGGCGCTGCGGCAGGGCGCGCTGCGGTCGGCCGTGCTGAGCGGGGCCGTGACCGCCGCGATCGCGCTTGCCGTGCTCATCGCCGCGTTCCTCGCCGCCCGCTCCCCGCGGGGCGCGGCGCGACCGCGCGACCGCGCCGGCCGGTAACCACCGGAGCCTGCTGTCGGATCCGGGTCCGCCCCGTTCGTGGAGTGCGGTGACAGGTGCCTGCGACAAGGCACCGCGCGGACAGCGGAGACACAACACAGTAAGGAGACACGCGTGAAGTACGTGATGCTGATCATGGACACCCCGGCCGAGCCGGCTCCGCAGAGCCCGGAATACAACGCCTGGTTCGCCGAGGTCGGCGCCTGGTACGAGAAGTGGGGCGCGACCGGGAAGCTGGACGGCGGCCACCAGCTGCAGGGGCCGGACACCGCCAGGACCGTGCGGTCGGCCGGCGTCACCGACGGGCCGTTCATCGAGACCAAGGAGGTGCTCGGCGGCTACTCGGTGCTCGA
>JASHXJ010000569.1 GCA_030043595.1 Trebonia sp. | reverse complement strand
GAGGCCATCCGCTCGTTCGCGCCGCGTGTGCGGCTCGTGGCGGGCAGCGGCCTCGGCGGCCGCACCGCGCTCGCGCTGCACCGTCGTCAGCCGCGGGTCCTGCCGCGACTGGCCCTCGTCAGCACCCTCCCCGGCTCGGCGGGCGGCCCTGGGCAGGACCGCGCACGGACGTGGACCGGTCCGGAGCGGTTCGCCAGCCGCGAGGAGGCCCTCGCCGTGCTGGCCGCCAGACGGCCCGAGCACAGCAGGCAGGCCCTTGTCCGGGAGATCAGCTATGAGCTCGTCCAGGGCCCGGACGGCGCGTGGGTGTGGCGGCATCATCCGGGCAGCCTGTCCGCGCCGCCGGATGCTGCGCCCGGGGCCGGGGACGACGCGGCGTGGACCGAGCTCGCCGAGCTCGCCATCCCGGTGGCGCTGATCCGCGGCGACTGGGCCGGCCCGCCGGGAGCGGCCGATCTCGCCAGGCTGCGGCAGCGGGCCCCGCACGTCCGGGTGATCACCATCCCCGGGGCCGGCCTGGACATCGCGGCCACCCAGCCCGCGGCGCTTGCCGCCGCCCTCGACCAGCTACTGACAACGGAACCAGCGAGGCAGCAATGACGCAGACAGCAGAGCCGGCCGCGACCGGGACGACGGGCCGGGTGCGCACCGAGCCGAACCAGCGGCGCGTCCGTGTGTTCTTCGGCGGCGAGGCGATCGCGGACAGCAGCAGGACGGTCTACCTGTTCGAGACCGGGCACCTCCCGGTGTATTACTTCCCGCGCGGCGACGTGCGGTTCGACCTGCTCGAGCCGACGAGCCAGCACACCCACTGCCCGTATAAGGGCGACGCGTCGTACTACTCCGTGGTCGCCGGCGGCCGGCGGTACGAGAACGCGGTCTGGGCCTATCCGGAGCCGATCGCGTCGGTGCCGCAGCTCCGGGACTACGTGGCCTTCTACTGGGACCAGGCCGACGCGTGGTACGAGGAGGACGACGAGGTATTCCGCCACCCGCGCGACCCGTATCACCGGGTCGACGTCCTCAGCTCCTCCCGCCTCGTGCAGGTCCGGGTGGGCGGCGTGCTCGTCGCGGAGAGCCGGCGTCCCAGGCTGCTGTTCGAGACCGGCCTGCCTGTCCGCTACTACCTGCCCAAGCTCGATGTCAGGCCCGGCCTGCTCATCCCGAGCCCGAAGCGGACGCGCTGCCCGTACAAGGGGGAGGCGGTGTACTGGTCGGTGCGGGCCGGCGGCGAGCTGCACGAGGACATCGTGTGGAGCTATCCCGCGCCGATCCCGGAGACGCCGAAGATCGAGAACCTGCTCGCCTTCTACAACGAGAAGACCGACATCCTCGTGGACGGGGTCCTGCAAGAGCGTCCCGTCACCAAGTGGTCATAAGGAGCACGACGATGACGTACCAGATCCCGGTCATCGACCTCGAAGCGGCCACCGGCGCCGACGCGCCCCAGGACCTGCTGGAGGCAGTCCGGGCCGCGACCGAGGAGATCGGCATCGTCCAGGTGATCAACCATGGCGTGCCGCAGGACCTGACCGACGACTTCGGCCGGCGCATCGGCCGGCTGCTCAGCCTGCCACGGCCGCGCAAGGCCGAGCTGGCCAGCCCGACCGGGCATCCGTACCGCGGCTGGCGGCAGTGGCCCGACGACTTCGGCCGGCTGGAGCTCGAGCGCTTCAACGTGGGCCAGTTCGACAACGCCGCGGACGCGCGGGCGGCCGGCCTCCCCGAGGAATACCTCGGGCTGTACGCGCACGCCAACGTGTGGCCCGCCGACGACCCAGGGCTGCGGGAGGTGACGCACCGCTACATCGCGGCCGCCCGCGGCGTCGCCGAGCGGATACTCGGCCTCTACGCCAGGGCACAGCGCCTGCCTTCGGGCACGTTCCCGGTGAGCCCGCTGCCGCACCTGACCCTCACGGTGAACGACTACCCGACGTGGACGTACCCCGACAGCGACCGCGACGAGGACAAGCTGCTGCTGCTCGAGCACGCCGACGGCTCGGCGGTCACGATCCTCGCCCAGGACGGCGACTACCAGGGCCTGCAGATCCAGCTGCCCGACGGAGACTGGCTGCCGGTGCCGATCGTGCCCGGTGCCCTGCAGGTCTTCTCCGGTACCCTGCTCACCAGGTGGAGCAACGGGCTGCTGCGCCCGGCCCGGCACCGCGTGGTGGCCGGCGGCACCGTGACGAGGCGGTCGACTGCCGTCTTCTACTACCCGGGGCTTGCAGAGGTGCTCGAGCCGCTGCCGCCGTTCGCCGAGCCGGGGGAGGAGACCGGCTTCGAGCCGGTCACGACCTGGGACCTGGTGAAGGACAGCGTGGAGAACTACCTGAAGGTGTTCGGCAGGCCGGAACAGGTCACCGCGTGGCGCGAGGGCAGGCCCTACGTCGCCGAGCTCGCCGAGAACTCGGCAGGCCGCTGATGGCGCCGTTGCAGCCGGACGAGTGCGCCACCCTGGCCAGGCACGCGGCCGAGCTGGCCGTCCGGGGCCGTGTCGCGCTGCCGCTGGCCGGCAGCGGCGCATCCGTCGTGCTCTGGGAGGACGAGGACTCCGTCGCGTGGCTCAACGTCGCGGCGGACCGGCGTGACACCGGCTACCACGACCATGACGGCTCCGTCGCCGGCGTCTACGTGATCGAGGGGAGCGTGACGAACGAGGGCCTGCCGATCGGCGGCCCGCGGCGCGCCCGGCGCTACGGCCCGGGCGACTCGTTCTCCGTTCCGTCCGGCGGCATTCACCGGATGGACCATGACGCCGGGGCGATCACCGTCCACGTCTACTCGCCTCCGCTGCACGCCATCGGCTACTACGAGATCGTCGACGGCATGCTCCACCGCACGCCGGGACCGCCCGACCAAGCCTCACCCGAGAGCCCGCGGCTGCTGGGGTCCCTCGCCGAGCGCTGACGCCTTGCTGTTACGCGCTCTGCGTCTGCGGCGTCCAGCCAAGCAGCGGCGCGATCTCTGCCGCGATCGCGTCGAGCGCCTGCTGGCGCTGCGCTGCTGCGGTGGTTCCGTACCCGACCGAGAACTGCAGGTCAGTGGTGTACGGGAACGCGGGGAACGCGCGGATCGACTCGGCGATCTGGGCGGGCGTCCCGTAGTGCACGTTGATGGCCGCCGCCTGCCGTTCGAGCGTGTCGGCCGGGGGAAGCCAGTCCTTGCCCCACGCGTAGACGGTGGCGATGTCCGGCGCGAGCTCGGCGAGGGCGGTGCCGCGGTCCCGGGCAGGATGCACGTGGACAACCAGGCCGACGCGCGGCGCGGCCGCGCCCGGCAGGCAGGCATGGTAAGCGGCCGCGGTGACCTCGGCCGGAACGGTCTGGGTGGTTCCGATGAGCACGCCGTTTCCCCGGCCGGCGCTGTCGCGCCCGGTCTGCTCGGTGAGTGCGGACTCCCAGATACGGGCCGCGAGCGTGCCGGCGGGCGGGTTGAGCACCTGAGCGGTGCCGTTGACCGGCTCCCCGTCGAGGGTGCGCGTGAGCGCCCCGAGGGAACGCAGGTAAGCGGCCTTCTTCCGGGCCGGGTCCGGCTCGAAGGCGACCCCCAGCGCCTCGGCGATCGGCGGCTGGCCGCCATTGGAAACGCCGAGCTCCAGGCGCCCGCCGCTGATCGCGTCCAGAACCGCCGCGTCCTCGGCGACCCGCACGACGTTCTCCAGGGGCAGCGGGACCACGGACGTCCCGAGCCTGATGCGTGACGTGCGCCCGGCGAGCGCGCCGAGGAACGTGAAGGGGGACGGCAGCCCGCCAGGGAAGCTGAAGCCCGGGGTCCCGCTCGCGCGGCGGAAGTGATAGGAGCGCACCCAGGCACTGTCGAACCCGAGCTGCTCGGCGCGGACGAACAGGTCGAGCGTGCTGCGGTAGACGGCCGCCTGTTCGCCGTGTTCACGCAGGTCGGAGTGGATCCCGATGCGCAGCCTGCGCCCGCCGGTCACGCGCTGCGCCCGGCGGCGGCCCGCGGGCCGCGCCCGGCACCGAGGTGCCCGCGCAGCGTGGCCGTCTCGTACTCGCGCCGGTGCAGGCCGCGCCGCTGCAGGATCGGCACGACGTGATCGACGAACGCCTCCAGCGAACCGGGCAGCGTGGTCGGCTGCAGGGTGAAGCCGTCGCCGGCGCCGTCGGTGACCCAGCGCTCGATGAGACCGGCGAACTGCTCTGGGGTCCCGGTGAACTCAAGGCCCCCTGGCAGGCCGGTGAGTTCCGCGGCGAGCTGGCGGAAGGTCTTTCCCGTCTGCTCGGTGCGCGCCGCGATGTCGTCGGTGCGGCTGGTGCGCTGCGCGGCGGCGATGGCCTCGGCGCTGAGCGGGCGGTCAGGGTCGATCAGCGCCGCGTCGAGGCCGGCGATGTGAGCCAGGTTGCGCCACCGGAACTCGGGATCGACCCGGTCTTCGAGGTCGGCGCGGGCCGCCCTGGCCTCGGCTTCTGTGCCGCCGAGCACGAAGGCCACGCCGGGGAGCACCAGGACGCTGCCCGGGTCCCGTCCGTGTCTGCGGGCGGCGGCGCGAATGGAGTCGCGGAAGCGGCGCCCGGACGGGATGTCCGGCTGGGCGGTGAAGACGAGGTCGGCGTTCTTCCCGGCGAGCTCGACGCCGGGGCCGGACGATCCGGCCTGGGCGAACGCCGGGCGCCCCTGCGGCGATCGCGGCAGCGTCAGCGCACCGCTGACGTCGAAGAAGCGGCCGTGGAAGTCGACCGGCCTGATCAGGTCCGTGTTCGCCCAGACGCCCTCCTGCTGGTCGGCGATGACCGCCGCGGCGTCCCAGCTGTCCCACAGGCGGCAGACGACGTCGACGAACTCCTCGGCCCGGGCGTACCGGTCATCGTGGGCTGGATGCGCCGCGAGCCCGAAGTTCCCGGCTGCCCCGGCGTAGCGGGTTGTCACGATGTTCCAGCCGGCCCGGCCGCCGGACAGGTGATCGACGGTGGAGAACCTGCGGGCCAGGTCGTAGGGCGAGCTGTAGGTCGTGGACGCCGTCGCGATCAGCCCGATCCGCGTCGTGCAGCGGGACAGCGCGGCGATGATCTCCAGGGGGTCGAACCCGACCTGGGGGAAGTAGCGGGCGCGGAAGATCGCCAGGCCGGGCGAGTCGGCGAAGAAGACGGCGTCGAGCCGGCCGCGCTCGGCGGCCTGCGCCGCCCGCTCCAGCACGCCGAAGCGCGCGGCGCCCGTCAGGTGGGCGGGATCGGCGAGCCGCCACGCGGACTCGTGGTAGCCGATGCCGGACAGGAAGGCGGTGAGGTGGGCATGGGGCCTGCCCGTGCGGTTGCCGGCCGTCATGGTTCCGGCCCCCTCACGCGGCCCGGTTCGGGGCGGCGTCACGCACCGAGACGGCCTGCCTGATGAGCCGGAGCGTCTGTCGGCGCGCCTGCGCGTCGCGCTCGCTGGTGACGTGGCTGCCGAGCGTGACGACCCCGATCCCGAGCGCGTGGTAGGCGAGGACGGCGTCCGCGATGGTCGACGGCGATCCCACCAGCGTCGGGGTGGCACGCGAGAGCGCGGTCAGGCCCAGGTAGAGGACGTCGTCCTCCCACTGCCCGTCAGCCAGGCTAACGTCGCTGAACCGGTCCTCGCGGATGGACCGGATCCCGTTGCGCTGTCCGGAGCGGAACTCCTGCAGCCGCCGGATAGCTTGCTCAAGGTCGCGCAGGTGCTGGCGAGCCTGGTCGTCGGTCTCGCCGGCGATCATGTTGAGGTTGATCCAGAAACCCAGCTTCCGGTCGGGCGCGGCCTGGCGTGCCTGCGCGATTTTCGCGGCGGCCCTGGCGCGGGACGTGCCGTGGAAGGCGAGCACGTCGGCGTGGCGCGCCGCCAGCTCGACCGCCTGCTCCGATTCGGCGGGCAGGGAGATGACGGGCCGGGGCCGCTGGACGGGCTTGACGCCCGAGAAGGCGCCGCGCACGCGGTAGAACTCGCCATCGAAGTCGAAGGGCTCGTCGCGGGTAAGCACGCCGGCGAAGATCTCCAGGTACTCCGCCGCGCGCCGGTAGCGCTCCTCGCGGCCGGCGTGGTCCCCGTCTCTCGGCAGGTCCGACCCGCCGGCGCTGCCAAGGATCAGGTGCACCCCGGTGCGGCCCCCGGACACCCGGTCGAGGGTCGCCACGGCACGGGCCGCCGCCGTCGGCGCCTGGGTGCCCGGGCGGTGCGCCAGTACGACGCTCAGCCGCCGCGTGTGCGCGAGCGCCCACGCGGCGGTCACGGTGACGTCCGGCCATGTCGCGCTCTGCGGGATGATGCTGGAGTCGTAGCCTGCGTCCTCGTATTCGCGGGCTTCTGAGCTGATGTACTCGGGGTCGGCCGTCACCGGCTCTGGCACCGGCGTGAAGTAAGCGGCCTCGCGCGCTATTCCCGCTGTCGAGTAGCTGTTGCTGTAGGACTGCGGGTTGATCCAGGAGCGCAGTTCGATCGGCATGAAACCCCACCTTCCGCGTCAAGCTGACAGCCGCCGCCGCAGTGAGACCGCGGAGTCGACGAGCGATTGCGTGTACGGGTGCTCAGCTCTTTCGAAGATCTCGTCGGCGGCCTTGAGTTCCACCAGCTCCCCGTCGTAGAGCACGCCGATGCGATCGGAGACCTGCCGCACGACGGCCAGGTCATGCGAGATGAACAGGTACGACACTCCGGTGCGCTCCTGCAGTTCGCCGAGCAGGTCAAGCAGGCGCGCCTGGCTGGACACGTCGAGCGCGGAGGTGGGCTCATCGCAGATCACGAGCGGCACCTGTCCGGCGAAGGCGCGGGCGATCGCCACACGCTGCTTCTGCCCGCCCGAGAGCTGGTGCGGCAGCTTGCCCAGCAGGTCCGGGGACAGGCCGGTGCTGGCGGCGAGTTCCTCGACGGTCTGGGTGCCGCCCAGCAGCTCGATGGACCGCGCGAGCACTTGCCTGACGGTGCGCCGGGGGTTCAGCGAGGCGTCGGCGTTCTGGAACACGACCTGGACGCGCGGCAGTGCTCTGCGCCCAGGCCGCCGGTCTGCCACGTCGAAACGGATGCTGCCCTCGTATCCGGTCAGGCCGGCGAGGGACAGGCCGAGGGTCGTCTTGCCGCTGCCTGACTCGCCGACGAGGCCGAGCACCTCGCCGCGGCCGATCGTGAAGGACACGTCCCGCAGCGCGGTCTTGCGGTGGTAGCGCTTGGTGAGGTGCTCCACCGTCACCAGCGGCCCCGCCGCCGGCCGCGGTCCCGCCGCGGTTGACTGCTCCTCGCCCGCCACCGCCACGACGGCGCGCTGGCCTGGACTGCGCGCCGCGCTGATGTCAGGCAGCGCGGCGATGAGCGACCGGGTGTAGGGATGCCGCGGGGCCAGCAGCACGTCGGCGGCCGCGCCTTCCTCGACGAGCACGCCACGGCGCAGCACGCCGATCCGCTGGCAGTGCGCGGCCACGAGCGGCAGGTTGTGGCTGATCAGTATGCTCGCGAACGACAGCTCGGCCTGCAGGCTGTCGATGAGGGCCATGATCTCGGTTTCGACCCGGCTGTCCAGACCGGTCGTCGGCTCGTCAAGGATCAGCAGCCGGGGCTCGCTGGCGAGCGCCATGGCGATGACGATGCGCTGCTGCTGCCCGCCGGAAAGCTCGTGCGGGAAGCGCTTCGCTATCACCCGCGGCGGTGCCAGGCGCACCCGCTCAATCGCGGCGAGGGAGCTTATCCGGGCCTGCGCGCGGTTCGCGCCGTGCAGCCGGTAGACCTCGGCGATCTGCTCGCCGGCGGGCATGGTGGGGTTCAGCGCCAGTCCTGGCTCCTGGTAGACGACCGCGAGCGTGCCCGCGCGGAAGCCGCGCAGCGCGCGGGCCTCCAGCTCGAGCACGGAAACTCCGCCGACGGCCAGCGTGCCGGCGCTGATGTCCGTGTCCGGCGGCAGGTACCGGGTGAGCGCGAGCGCGGCCGTGCTCTTGCCGGAGCCGGACTCGCCGACGAGCCCGTAGGACTCCCCGGCCTCGACCGCGAAGGTCAGGCCGCGGATCGCGGTCACCGTCTGCTGGCGGGCGCGGTAGGCGACCGTGAGGTTCTCCACGGTCACGACCGGCCCGGACGACGGCCTCACGACGACACCTCCTTGATGTTGTCGGCGATGAGCTGGGTGGCGACCACGAGGGAGGCGACCGCGAAGGCCGGGGCCAGCACGGTCCACCAGGCGCTTTCCAGGTAGCCGAGGTTCTCGCTGATCGTCAGGCCCCAGTCCGGCGACGGCGGCTGCCAGCCGAGGCCGAGGAAGGACAGCGTCGCGGTCAGCAAGATGGCGGCGGACAGGCTCAGGGTGGCCTGGATGATGACGGTGGGCAGGACGTTCGGCACGAGTTCGGTCGTCATGATCCGCACCGCGGACTCGCCCTGCACTTTGGCCGTGGTCACGTACTTCTTGCCCATCTCCGCGAGGACCGCGGCGCGGATGATGCGCGCGATGCCGGGGGCGAAGACGACCCCGATGATGACGATCAGGGCGGGCGTGCTCGCGCCGAAGGCGCCGACCACCACGATCAGGAAGATGAGCGGCGGCAGGACGACCAGCACGTCGAAGACCCGCATGAGCGCGGTGTCGACCCAGCCGCGGAAGTAGCCGGCGATGACGCCGAGCGCGCCGCCGAGGAGGGTGGCGAGGACGGAGCCCAGCGGGCCGACGGCCAGCGCGGAATCCGCTCCGGCCATGGTCCGGGCGAAGACGCTCCGGCCGAGGTAGTCGGTGCCGAACGGCTGCGCCCAGCTCGGCGGCGCGTTCAGCGTGCCGGTGCTGGTGTACGGGTTCAGCCCGAACAGGTGCCAGGTCAGCGCGGCTGCTATCCACCACGCCACGATGAGCGCGCTGATGACGAACGTGGGGCGGCGCAGCAGTGCGCGCAGGCGCCGGGTGCTTGCGGCCGTCCCGGCTGCGCCGGCCGTCCCGGCCGCCCCGGTGTCCACGTCGTCCGGGACCACCCCGTCGGCGAAGTGCGGGGATTCCGGGCCCGCGACCGGGCCCGCGACCGTGTCCGGCGCGCGCTGGAGCGGGGAGTCCATCAGCTCTCCGTGTTCTCGAAGCGGATGCGCGGGTCCATCAGGATGAGGCAGACGTCGGTCAGCAGGAGCGCCAGCAGCGAGACGACCCCGGTGACCATGACGGCGTCGGTGAGCAGCACGACGTCCTTGTGCTCGGCCGCGACCACGAGGAGGGCGCCGAGCCCCGGGTAGTTGAACAGCGTTTCCACGACGGCGTTACCGCCGAGCAGCGCGCCCAGGTACAGGCCGAGCAGCTGCATCGTGGGGATCAGCGCGTTGCGCGCGACGTGGCGCCGCACGATCTGGCCTTGCGGCAGCCCCTTGAGCACGGCGGTGCGGTGGAACTGCGCCGTGATCGCGCCGGCCGTGCCGGTGCGCACCATGCGGGTGAGCACCGCCAGGTAGGCGATGGCCAGCACCACCGCGGGCAGGGTCATCGCGTGCAGGCGCTGCGCGAGGTCGCCGGTGGCGTCGGCGGCGGCCTGGACCGGAACCATCTTGAGCCAGGCGGCGAACACGACGAGCAGCAGCACGCCGACGACGAACTCAGGCACCGATGACAGCGACATCAGCGTGATCGTGATCGCGCGGTCGGAGCGCCGCCCCTCCCGGTACGCCTGCACCGAGCCGAGGACGATGGACAGCGGCACCATCAGCGCGAACGCGTACACGCCGAGCAGCATGCTGTTCACCAGATGGCCGAGCACGAGGCTGCGGCAGGGCACGAGGTAGACGAAGCTCGTTCCCCAGTTGCCGGTGCAGAAGCCGCCGAGCCAGCGCAGGTAGCGCGCGACGACCGGTCCGGTAAGGCCGTTGCTCACGTCCCACGCGTGCACCTGAGCCTGCGTGGCGTACGGGCCGAGGGCGTTCCGGCCCGGGTCGCCGGGTACGAGCTGGATCAGCCAGAACGTCATGATCGAGACGACGAACAAGACCACCGGGATCTGCACCAGCCGCTTCCCGAGCAGCACGAGGATCCGGCTGTGCCGCTCGGAGAGCGCGCTGAACCCGCGCTCCGGCGCTGTTGCCGCCGTCTGCCCATGGTCCAGCGCGCTCACGTCGAATATGACCCCTCTCTTTCGTGCTTGCGGGTGGTCAGCTCGCTACCGAGATCCCGCGGAAGTCGAAGCCGCCGGAGAAGTCCTGCCCGTTGGGGAACGTCCCCTGCACCGCGTTGCTCAGGTAGATGTCGTTCTCCATGAACGCGGTGATGATGACCGGGACATCGGTCCACTCGATCTGCGCGATCTGGTTGGCGAGCGACTGCCGCTGCGTGCTGGAGGTGGTCGCCTCGTACTCCGTGTTCAGGGTTCCCAGCTGCGAGTCCGCGTAGTGCGACGCGTTCCACGAGCTGCCCGCCGCGTACATCAGCGAGTACAGCTGCGCGGGGAGCCTGTCCGCCCAGTCGGTGATCGTCACGGGCGCGTCCAGCCACGGGGAAACCGTGGTGCCCGCGTAGTACGCCGCCTCGGTCATGACGTCGAGCTTGACGTTGAAGCTGCCGGTCGCGTCGAGCTCCTGCTGCACGAGTTCGGCGAGCGTCTGCTCACCCTGGTAGGTAGTGATCGTGAAGCTGATGGTCTGGCCGTCGAGCAGCTGCTTGACCTTGGCGTCGTTCTGCTCGCGGACGGGCACGCCCTGGGGCTGCACCCCGTAGTCGGGGAAGGTGGCGTAGTCGTCGCCAACGGTCGCGTCCCCGCTGTACGCGGTCTGCACGATCGCCTGCCGGTTCAGCGCCCAGGCAACCGCCTGGCGGACGTTCTGGCTGTTGAACGGGGCCTTCGTGACGTTGAACACGAGGCCGTCGAACTTCGCGTAGCCCTCGCGCTCCTGGCGGTAGTTGGTGCCAAGGGCGGCCACGACGGTCGGGTCCGACGTGATCTGGTCGATCTGGCCGGCCTGGAACGCGAGCAGCTCGGACTGGTCGTCGGAATAGAACTTCGCGTCGATGCCCGACAGCTTGACCGCGGAGGCGTCCCAGTAGTACGGGTTCTTCGTGTAGGTGACGCCCTCGCCCGCCGTGTACTTCTGCAGGATGAACTGGCCGGCGCCAACCGGGTCGTTGATCCAGTTATTGGCGTTGAAGCCGGCCGGCAGGACCCATGTGTTCGCACCGGTCAGCAGGTACGGGAAGTCCGAGTAGGGCTGGTCGAGTGTGAAGATCACCGACTGGCCGTCAGGCGAGGCGGCCACCGACTTGACGATCCCCGCGAAGCTGCTCTGCGCGGGCGACTGGCTCTTCGGGCTGATGATGCTGTTGAACGTGGACACCACGTCGTTGGCGGTCAGCGACTGGCCGTTGCTGAACTTCAGGCCAGGCCGCAGGGCGATGGTCCAGGAGAGCTTGTTGGCCGACGGCGTCCATGAGGTGGCGAGCTGCGGCTCGAGCTTTCCGGTCGGGCTCTCGATGATCAGCTGGGCAGAGGCGAGCCCCACGATGAACATCGTGTTGAAGTTGGCGGTGGTCAGCGGGTCGATGTTGCCCTCGGGCGTGATCAGCCCGATGTTGTAGACGCCGCCGCTGGCCGCGGCGCTTCCGGAGGCCGGGGCGCTCGGCGAAGCCGCGGGCGACGACGGTGACGTAGCAGGTGGCGTCGCCGGGGACGACGACGATGACGACGAGCAGGCAGCGAGCGTCAGTGCGACGGCTGCGAAGAATGCCAGTCCGCTCGTTCTTCGGAGCGTGGAGAGCTTCAAGGTCGGTGTGCTCCAGACGTAGGCGCTAGTCTGACGAAGAAAGCCTATTATATCTATCGGAATAGTTGCAATCAATTCTGCGCATCAGCCCGGGCGACCGGGTCGCCAGGCGGATCGCCGAGCGCCGGGAGCCGCGAGCGGACCGCCCAGCTGACCCAGCGCAGGCGAGGAGTCACGCTGAGGACCTGGAGCTGATGCCAGCGCGGGGCATGGCCGCGCACTCGGCGCCGGCGGCCACCCGACCGTCCCGCGCGCTTGTCATGCCCGGCTAGCGCCCCTGATGCCGGATGCGCGGCCTCGACTCATGCCGCGGAAATCGCCGCACGCCGCCCCCGCCGAACAGGTGGCCTGGTATCACCGGGTAATTTGCCGTCCGGAGGATGCGCGCGGTTGGATCGGGACAAGGACAAGCCGTCCCGGGCGGACCAAGGTAAGACGGAGGCGATCTGGTGGCGGAGGAGACCGCGAGGCTGGAGCCTGATGCGGCGACCGAACTGGAGCAGGTGGAAAGGCGGCTGCTGGCCACGATGCCGTTGCACGCGATTACCTCCGTGCATGGCGAGGCAGGCCTGCGGGAACGGCTGCTCATTGAGATCGCGCAGTTCCCGGCCGCCGATCGCGGCCGTGTCGGACAGGCGCTTGCGCTGGCGTCGCGGCTGCACGCGCGGGACCGGCGGCAGCGCGAGCCGTACGGCAACCATCTGCTGCGGGTGACGGTCCGGATCCTGAGCTATTACCGGGTCGCTGACCCGGACGTGACGTGCGCCGCGCTGCTGCACGATGCCGTCGAGGATCATGCCGCCGAGATAACGGCCGACGGCACCCGGCAGGCGGCCTTCGCGGTGCTGGCCGGGCAGTTCGGCGAGCGCACCGCCGAACTGGTGGCCGCTGTCACCAACCCGGTCTGGGAGCCGGGCCGGGACGAGCACGAGCAGTACCGTGAGCACGTGGCCGCCAGCCTGCAGGCCTGCCCGTGGGCGCGGGTCATCAAGGCGTCGGATTTCACCGACAACGCGGTGGGCCTCATGCACACCACCGGGCCGAAGCTTTCCGCGCTGGCCGGGAAGTACAGCCCGCTGGTGCCGGTGCTGCGCGAGCTCATCCTCCGCCCGGACACCCCGCTGGAACCCGACGTCAAGGACATGATCGCAGCCCAGCTCGACAACGCCGCGGGCCGGTTCGCCGCGATCTGGCACGACGACGGCCCTGGGAGCGGTCCGGGCGGGGCGTCCGCTGCTCGGCGTGCCCTTCCCTAGCGGCCGCCTGGCACCGGCGCGGAGGGGCGGGGAGCTGGCGAGAGCGGGCGGGTGGGGGAGACGGCACGGTTCGTTCGGGATGACGAGAACAGCTAGCTGGCTGGGACCGTTCGCTAGGGGGCGGACCGGGCCGGCTTCGGGCAGGGTCGTCCTGATCCTGGGTGACCTGGGGCCGGCCTGCGGGCGAGGGCCGGGTGCGGCGGCCGACGGGCCCGCCCCAAAGGGCGGCACTGCGAGCAGCCCCTCGGCAAAGGGTCCCGCCACGTATCGAAGCCAGACCCCAGGGCTAGGCCTACGTCACCTTGGTCACCGCACCGCCGACGTTGTTGAACGGGTTGGGGTCCACCGCCGCGGAGTACGTAAGCGCCCCGGAGATCACCAGGCCCTTCGCGTGGGCCGGGACCTGGACGACGACGGTGTAGCTCACGCTGGTCCCGGTGGCCAGCGAGGGGTCGGCCCACTGCAGCAGCGGCCCGATCCTGGTCCCGCCATCCGCCGAGACCACGGTGTACCCCGAGAGGACGGTGAAGTCCGTCACGACCGCGGGGGCCAGGTCGGGACCCCGGTTGGTCACCGTGATCGTCGTCGTGACGGTGCCGCCGGGGGCCACTGTCGGGGACGCGGACACCGAGATCGACAGATCGGCGAAGGCCCGGGTGACGCTCTCACTGAACGTTGCCGGCTGGGCGACCCCGGCCACGCTGGCGCTGACTGTCACCCGGCCAGTCTTGAGGCCCGCCGTCAGCGCCGGCGCCGTTGCGACCCCCGAGGCGTTGGTCGTGGCCGTCACGGTTGCCGAGCCTGCGAACGAGGCGGAGCCCGAGGTCACCGAGAATGTCACCGTGACCCCCGGGATCCCGATCCCGTTCCCGGTGACGATCACGGATAGCGGAACGGTGAACGGGGAGCCCTGCGGCGCCGACTGGCCCGAGCCGGCGCTGACAGCGACCGAGGACGGTGCCGGGTAGGCGATCATGAACGACTGCTCGGTGGAGACCGCGGGGGCGCCACCGGAAGACGCCGCTGCGGTTGCGTCGAGCGTGCAGGTGCCGGCGCCGGTGAGCTCCACCGTTGCAGAGCCAGCCGAACTGGTCCCGATCGTGCAGGCTCCGGGGGTGCTGCTGCCGTCCACCGTGATGGTCACCGCGCCCGGGGTGTCGGGGGGCCCGTCAGAGGTCGTTGCCGACGCCGTGGCGTAGTACGAGCCGCCCACCAGCGCCGGGCTCGGCGGGGAGCTAGAGAACTCGATGGTCTGGGTGGGCGGCGCCACCACCGTGATCATCTCGGCGGCGGTGGCGGCCGCGTACTCGTTCCCAGCCGCCGTGGAGGCATCGACAATGCAGCTGCCGGGCGCCGGCCCGAACGTGACCAGGGCCTGGTCGGTGCCGGTGCTGGTGATGGTGCAGGCGTTGGTCGACGAGCTGTCAATGGCGAAGGACACCGTATTCCCGGACAGGTCGGATGCGGTGACGGCGTAGCTACCGCTGACGTCCTCCGGTTCGGGCGCCTGGCTCAGCGTGATGGCGTCAGAAAGCAGCACCTGCACCGTCTGGCTGGCCGACGCTCCCACCCAGTTGTTCTCTGAGGCGGTCGCCGCGTCGATGACGCAAGTCCCGGCGGTGCTGCCGAAGGTGACCGTCGCCTCGTCGTCCATCGACGTCCCGACGGTGCAGTTATCGGTCGAGGAACCGGCGATGGAGAACGTCACCGGGTTGGAGGAAATGGAAGACGCACTCACCAGGTAGGTACCGTCGGCCAGCGAGGGGGTCGGCGGGGAAGAGATGATCCCTACAAGGTCCATGCCCTCGGTCGTGAACGAGGCCGATGCGCTGCCGGTAGCGTCCGTGGCGGTCACGTCGCAGGTGCCCGGGGCCTCGGGCCCGGCGCCGAGGTCGACAGCAACGGTTATGAGGTCGTAGCCGGTCCCGTCGTCCTGGGCGATGACTTCGCAGGGCCCGCTCGCGGACGCCGTAATGGTGTCGGCCTCCGATGAGAGGGCCAAGATCGTGTAGATCTGCCCGGGGACCCCGAGGGCGGGGACATCGTCAAAAGAGATGTCGGACGCGGCGGCCGCCGGCCCGGCGCCGACGAAGAGCAGGAAAGCGGCGGCCAGCGCCGTCATGGCGACTATCGCGCCGGCACGCACGGATCCCCATGCTCTGAACATGACCCCTCCTATGCCGCCACGGCAGATGGCCCGTCGCCCGTCGCCACAGTAGTCAATGGCGCGGCGGGAGTCCATGGTTAGCGAGCGAAATTATTTATGGTCCGCTAACCGCTGCATCGATGAGATCATTGAGCACGCCGATCGCAGGGCGTGCTCCGGTCTAAATTCGACCACTGGCGGTAGGAGTACGTTCGGCATGCTGGACTTCTGGAATGTCCGGTACTGCGGGTGCAGCCGTTGTCATCCGGCGACTGACGTACGACATTCTTCCGCCAATTGATCTGCGACAGTGGTCCCGTTTCGGCCACCCACCCTGGTGCGGCGTTTCCGCGGGCGTCGGGTGGAGAGGCCGGGATTGGCGCTGGTTGTCTTTTGTCGGTTGTCGGGCAGCGCCTAGTACTCCAGCCGGACTTCGTAATCGTGGGGACCGCGGAACGTGGTGTCACTCCGTGAGTGGCGGCGGCGGGAGCTGGTGCTGAGCGGAGCTGGGTAGCTTCGGGTCGTGGGTTAGTGCTGTGGAGGCGGGCCGAGCAGTTCGTGGCCGTGCCGCGCGGCGGCGCGGGCGAGAGCGGCGGGATCGACGGGCGCGGGGTCCGGGAGCCGCCGCTGGCGCGCGGGTTCGCCCGCGTCGGCTGCGAAGTGCTCGAACCCGGCTGGCGTGGTGATCTGCAGA
>JASHXJ010000568.1 GCA_030043595.1 Trebonia sp. | reverse complement strand
CTGCGCCCCGTCGAAGGAGACCAGCCCGGCTGGCCCGCGAGATACCGACAGTGATTCATGCGCCAGGGCGTCGAGCTCGCGGTCGCCGGTGTCCAGCGCAAGGATCGTCGCCCCGACGTGCCTGGCGTCGTTGACCCGCTCCAGCAGCGGCACCGGCGCGGTCTCCTCGGAAACGACGAACAGCGTCTCGCCGCGCCGCGCCGCCTCCAGCCTCGCCAGCCCGACCGACAGGTGCGGCGGCGCATCGGGCGGCGGCGACCACCGCACCAGAGTGGGCATCAGCTCGGGGATCCCGGCCAGCCGGGACTCCTCGTCCAGGTGCGCGGTCAGGTGCCACGGCTCGTACGCCGGCGTGCCGACGACGAGCAGCCCGCCCGCCGACCGGGTCGAAGAACGCAGCGCCCGCCCGAAGACCCGGACCCGCTCCAGCCAGCCCGTACTCGCCAGCAGTGTGCGCAGCGTAGCGACCTGGTCCGCATCCATATACCCATGGTGCATCCGGACGGCGGAATCCGCAGCACATCGCATCAGACGCGGATGAGAGGATCAACTCTGGAGAACCGAACACGACAGGAGGCGGGAAGCGCGATGAAGTTCGCCTGGCTGTGCAGCCACGAGTCCTACCAGCCCGAAGACCTGGTGCAGCAGGCAGTGGCGGCCGAGGAGGCCGGCTTCGACGTGGTCCTGGGTTCGGACCACTTCCACCCGTGGGTGGACGACACGTCCGCGGCCGCGTTCGTCTGGTCCTGGCTCGGCGCGGTGGCTGCCCGGACGGCCCGCGTACAGCTCGGCACCGCGGTCACCTGCCCGCTGTTCCACTACCACCCCGGGCTGGTCGCGCAGATGGCCGCAACGACCGACCGGCTCTCCGGCGGCCGGCTCCTGCTCGGCGTCGGCACCGGCGAGGCGCTCAACGAGCGCCCGCTGGGCTACCCGTTCCCCGGTTACGCGGAGCGCCAGGCCCGCATGCAAGAGGCACTGGAGATCATCCACCGGCTGCTGGCCGGGGAGAAGCTCACCTTCGATGGCGAGTACTACACGACGACGACCGCGAAGCTGTACTCGCCCCCGGTCGGCGACCTGCCCGTGCTGATGGCCGCCGGCGGCGCCAAGTCGGCGGAGTTCGCGGGCACGTATGCCGACGGCCTGATCACCAGCGTGAAAGACCCCGCCGACACGGTCGCCAAGGTGATCGAGCCGTACCGCCGGGCCGCCGCCGCGCGCGGCGCGGGCCAGCTCGTGCTCGCCACCCGGTGGACCGTGCTCGCCGACGGCCCGTCCGAGGCCTGGCGCGCGCTGTCGTCGCTGCGCGGGATGCGCGCCCCCGGGCGGCTCGAGGCCACCGACCCCGCCGAGCTGCGGATCCGGGCGGACGAGATGGATCCCCAGGAGGTGCTCGCCAGCTACGCGATGGTTCAGGACGCGGCAGGCCTCATCGAGGCCTACCGGCCGCTGGTCGCCGACGTCGGCGCCGACATCGTCTCCGTCCAGGTGCTGTCCGCCGACCCGATGGCCACGATCGAGATGATCGGCAAGGAGGTCCTGCCCCAGCTGCGGGCCGTAGCCAGCTGATCTCCCATCCTTATCCGGAACGGTCCGGGCCGTCTGTGTCAGCTGTAGGAGTACTCCTGCGACGGGAAGGCGCCGGAGGAGACGTCGGCGGCGAATTCCGTGGCCGCGGTGCGCAGCACGGCGGCCACGTCGGCGTAGCGCTTGACGAACTTCGGCGCGCGCGACGACAGGCCGGCCATGTCCTGCCAGACGAGCACCTGCGCGTCGCAGCCCGGGCCGGCGCCGATGCCGATGGTCGGAATGTGCAGCGCCTCGGTGATCCGCGCGCCGAGTGCCGCCGGGATGCCCTCGAGCACCACCGAGAACGCGCCGGCCGCCTCGAGCGCCTTCGCGTCGTGCAGCAGCCGCTCGCCTTCCTCGCCGCGGCCCTGCACGCGGAAGCCGCCGAACGCGTAGACGGACTGCGGCGTGAGCCCCAGGTGCCCCATCACGGGGACGCCGGCGGCGACGAGCTCCTCCACCTGGTGCGCGACACGCATGCCGCCTTCCAGCTTGACCGCGTGCGCGCCGGCCTCTTTCATGAACCGCGCCGAGGCCTGCAGCGCGGCGGCGGGCGACGCCTGGTAGGAGCCGAACGGCAGGTCCGCGACCACCATGGCCCGCTTCGTGCCGCGGACGACCGCGGCGGTGAGCGGGATCAGGTCGTCGACGGTGACCGGGATCGTGGTGTCGTAGCCGAACACCACATTTCCTGCCGAGTCCCCGACCAGGAGTACCGGGATTCCGGCCTCGTCGAAGATCCCCGCGGTAAGCGCGTCGTAAGTGGTGAGCATTGGCCACTTCTCGCCGCGCGCTTTTGCCGCGGCGATGTCCCTGACCGTGACCCGGCCCGGGCGGCGGCCGCCGTAAAGCGGCTCTGCGTCTGTTGCTCTGCTGCCCTCGGATGACATCGTCACAACCTCCAAAGTCTCGAGGCGCCCTTGTGGCGTACCCGGACGGTTCGATAATCGCATGCGAACAGCATGCGAGACTAATCGGGTGAGCGGTGACTTCTCGGCTGCCGATGCCATTGTCAGCGACTATTTCGGCCGGGGCGGGCAGCCCGCGATCTGCTACGGCATCGTGCGAGACGGTGTCCTCGCGCATGCCGCGGGGTTCGGGGCCCGGGCGCTCGGCGGGCCGCCGCCGGACGCCGGGACGGCATTCCGGATCGCGTCGATGACGAAGAGCTTTACCGCGTCGGCGGTGCTGCTGCTGCGTGACGAGGGCCTGCTCGCGCTTGACGACCTGGCGGAGAAGTACGTGCCCGAGCTGTCCGGCTGGCCCTCGGCCACCCCGGATTCCGACCGGGTGACGATCAGGCACCTGCTGACGATGACCGCGGGATTCCCGACCGACGACCCGTGGGGGGACCGGCAGCAGGGCCTGCCGCCGGAGGAGTTCGCCGACCTGCTGGCGGGCGGCGTGACGGTCAACTGGGCACCTGGCACCCGGTTCGAGTACTCCAATCTGGGCTACGCGATCCTCGGCCGCGTGATCGCGGCGGCGTCCGGGACGGAATACGCGGCTTTCGTGCGGGACCGGCTGCTCACGCCGCTCGGCATGACCAGGACGGGGTTCGCGGCGGCGGAGCTGGACACGGCCGGGGTCGCACTCGCGACGGGTTACCGGCGGGGGATGAACGGCTGGCAGGAGCTGCCGTTCGATCCGTACGGGGCGTTCGCGCCGGTGGGCGGGGTGTTCAGCTGCGTCGCCGACCTCGCGCGGTGGGTCACCGGGTTCGCCGCGGCGTTCCCGCCCGCTGACCCGGATGCCGGCGGCGCGCACCCGGTGCGCCGGGCCTCGCGACGGGAGATGCAGCTGCCGCAGGCCGTCACCGGCTGGCGCTCGCCAGAGCGGGTACCGGGCGGCGCGGCGGCCAGCCCCGCCTACTACGGGTTCGGGCTGTTCGTGGACGAGGACCTGGCCGCGGGACGGGTCGTGAGCCACAGCGGCGGCTACCCGGGGTTCGGCAGCAACATGCGCTGGCATCCAGCGACCGGCCTTGGCGTGATCGCGCTCGGGAACGCCACCTACGCCGCGATGTCGGCGCTGACCGCCGCGGTGCTCGAGGCCGTGCGGCCTCGTTCGGCCGCCAGTCACATCGCGCTGGCGCCCGTGGCGTCCGAGTCAGCCTCCGCCGCGCCGCCCGC
>JASHXJ010000567.1 GCA_030043595.1 Trebonia sp. | reverse complement strand
GGCGAAGGCCTTGTCGAGCCGCTCGTTGAGTTCCTCGAGGGTCAGCCGCCCGCTGGCGAAGTGCTCGCGCAGTTCGGCCGCGAGAGATTCCCGCTCGGCGTCGCCCACCCGCATCTCGGATCCCGAAACCATCGCGCGCCCTCCGTGCCCGGGTTGATGTGCACTCCACGATATATCGCGACTGTCGGCAGGGCAAGCACCACCGCGCCTGCGGACGCACCCGCTCGCGTCGCACCTGCATCACCTGCCCACTCTGGACACCGGGCAGCTCAGTTGATGAAGTAGCTGCTGCCGCCCGACTCGGGGTTGGTGACCAGCGCGAGGATGGTGATCGAGCCGCCGCGGGCGAACGTCAGCCGCAGCGTGATGTCCTTGCCGTCCTGCATAGGGCCGGCTCCGGTGATCAGCAGGTGGTAGCTGTCCGGGACGAGCTGCACGGTCGAGTCGGCGGGGATCGGGATGTCCGGCACAGTGTGCATGAGCACGGGGGCGACCCCGGCGCGCACCGGGGCGCGGAACACGACCGTGCCGCCCACACTGGTGCTCACCGAGATCAGCCGGTCGGCGCTGCCGTTGTTGCGGATGTCGAAGTAGGCGACGGTGGTCTTCCCCGTGGGCAGCTGGATGTACGCGGCGGTCGCGGCGATCGACGGGCCCGCGTCGCCGGCCCGCGCCGAACAGCCCGCTACCGCGAGCGCCGACAGCGCGACGGCGCCAGCGGTGGCGAGCACCCGGGTGAAGCTTCGCACGACCATAGGGTACAGCGCGCCCGGCGGCAGGCCGGAACCCCCTCAGCGGCGCCCGGTCCCGCATGCGCGTGATCTCCAGCTTGCCCCACGTGTAGCGGCCGTAGGTGGGGTAGAACGTCGCACGCCGATCGTCCATGCGACAGAACGCTACAGTGTTCGTTATGGCCGACATCCCGGAGTTCACCACCCGGCCGGAGCTCGCGGGCACGTTCGGCATGGTGGCGTCCACGCACTGGCTCGCCTCGGCGGCCGGCATGGCGGTCCTCGAGAAAGGCGGCAACGCCTTCGACGCCGCGGTCGCCGCGGGATTCGTGCTGCAGGTCGTCGAGCCCCACCTGTGCGGCCCCGGCGGCGAGGTACCGGTGATCGGGTACGACGCGCGCCGCGGCGAGACGTTCGTGGTCTGCGGGCAGGGCACGGCGCCGGCCGCGGCCACCGCGCACGCCTATCAGGACCTCGGTCTCGAGCTGGTGCCCGGCAGCGGGCTGCTTGCCGCGTGCGTGCCGGGAGCGTTCGGCGCGTGGCTGCTGCTGCTGCGCGAGTACGGGCGGCTGCCGCTGCGTGACGTGCTCGGCTACGCGATCGGCTACGCCGAATCCGGGTACCCGCTCGTGCCCGCGATCAGCTGGGGCATCGCCAGCGTGGCCGACCTGTTCCGTGAGCACTGGACTAGCTCGGCGCAGGTGTACCTGCCCGACGGCGGCATCCCCGCGCCGGGCACCCGATTCGCCAACCCCGCGCTCGCCGCGACCTACGCGAGGATCCTCGGCGCGGCGGAGGCCGCGAGCGAAGACCGCGACGAGCAGATCGAGGCGGCGCGGCGCGCCTGGTACGACGGGTTCGTGGCCGAGGCGATCGGCCGGTTCGCGGCCACGGAGGTAATGGACGTCACGGGGGAGCGGCACCGCGGGTTCCTCGCGGCGCAGGATCTCGCCACCTGGCACGCCCGCCTCGAGGCCCCGGCCACCTACGACTACGCGGGGCTGACCGTGTGCAAGACGCAGCCCTGGGGGCAGGGACCGGTGTTCCTCCAGCAGCTCGCCCTGCTCAACGGCTTCGACCTGGCCCGCCTCGAGCCGGGCGGCGCCGAGTACATCCACACGGTGACCGAGTGCGCCAAGCTCGCGTTCGCCGACCGCGAGGCCTGGTACGGCGATCCCGCGTTCACCGACGTGCCGCTCGACGACCTGCTGTCCGACGCGTACAACGAACAGCGCCGCAAGCTTGTCGGCGACACCGCAAGCGCTGAGCTGCTGCCCGGCCGGCCTGGCGGGAGAGAACCTGAGCTGTCGGCATTCGCCACGGCACCGTTCGGGATAACAGCAAGAAGCGGCGGCGGCGCGGGCGTGCGGGGGAGCGGGGACCCCGGCCTGGATCCGGCGACCGGCGAGCCGCTCGCCAGGGGCGAATGGGCCAGCGGGGCAAGGGCCAGGGGGAAATGGGGGGGCGGGCAGCCCCCCCATACGGAGGGGTCACCGGGGGGGTCGTCCCCCCGGGGGAAACAAGGCGACACCTGCCATCTCGACGTGGCCGACCGGTGGGGCAACGTCGTCACCGCGACGCCGAGCGGCGGCTGGCTGCAGTCCTCGCCTGTCATTCCCGGGCTCGGCTTCTGCCTCGGCACCCGGGCGCAGATGTTCACGCTCGCCCCGGGCCTGCCGGCCACGATCGCGCCGGGCAAGCGGCCGCGCACAACGCTGACGCCGACGCTGGCGCTGCGCGACGGCGAGCCGTACCTGGCGTTCGGCACTCCGGGCGGTGACCAGCAGGATCAGTGGACGCTCGGCTTCTTCCTCAACCACGTGCAGTTCGGGATGAACCTGCAGCAGGCGATCGACTTCCCCGCGTTCCACTCCCGGCACATGCCGTCCTCGTTCTACCCGCGCGAGGCGTACCCGAGGGCGCTGGACGTGGAAGAGCGTATCGGCGAGCGGGTCATCGGTGAATTGCGCGAGCGCGGGCACGACGTCACCGCCCAGCCGCCGTGGTCGCTGGGCAGGATCAGCGCGGTGGCCCGCCGCGGCGGCATGCTGTACGCCGCCGCCAACCCGCGCGGCATGCAGGGCTACGCCGTAGGCCGCTAGCGCCGGCAGCGCCGGCAGCGCCGGGTATGCCGATGACACATGTCATGGGGGAGTGCTGAGGGAGCGCACTACCGCGTGCGCGCCGTGGATGGTGGTATGGGTGGCGGTCGTACACATCAGCCACAGCCACCCACACAAGGGGATCACTGATGAGCCACAGCGGAACGGGACCGGATAGCGTCGTCTCGTTCGAGAACGTAAGCAAGCACTACGGGAGCCTTAAGGCAGTCGACGGGCTGAGCGTCAGCCTGCGGCCGGGCGAGACGGTCGCCCTGCTCGGCCCGAACGGCGCGGGCAAGTCCACATCGCTGGACATGCTGCTCGCGCTCCGCAAGCCCACGTCGGGCAGGATCCGGATGTTCGGCAGCGACCCGTACCACGCGGTCAAGTCGGGCCGGGTCGGCGCCATGCTGCAGTCCGGCGGGCTGATGCCCGAGGTCACGGTCCGCGAACTGGTGACCCTGGTAGCCGGGTTCCACCCGCGGCCGATACCGCCGGAGACCACGATGAAGCGCGCCGGGATCGCCGACATCGCCGAGCAGCGGGTGGACAGGCTGTCCGGCGGGCAGACGCAGCGCGTGCGGTTCGCGCTGGCGATCTCCGGCGACTGCGAGCTGATCGTGCTCGACGAGCCGACGACGGCGATGGACGTGGAGACCCGCCAGCTGTTCTGGGCCAACATGAAGGCCGAGGTCGCCGAGGGCAAGACCCTGCTGTTCGCGACGCACTACCTGGAGGAGGCCGACCAGGCCGCCGACCGGATCCTCGTCATCAACAGGGGACGGCTGCTCGCCGACGGCACCCCCGCCGAGATCAAGGAACGGGCCGGAGCCAAGCGGATGTCGTTCCGCCTGAACCGGGTGGATGAGCCGTTCCTGCTCAGCCTGCCCGGGCTGGTCAACCTGGAGATCAGGAACGACCTGGTGCACATCCAGACCACCGATTCCGATGACACGCTCTACGCGCTGCTCGGCGCCGGCTACCGGCCAAGGGAACTCGAGGTCGGCAGCCTCGGCCTCGAGCAGGCCTTCATCGCGATCACGGCCGAAGACGACAGGGCGAACACCGGCACGCCGGCGAGCCCGGTGGAGGAGAGGATCTAGATGAGAGGCACGCTGTCGCTGGCGATGGCCGAAGTCAACCGGCTCCGGCGGAACAAGCGCTACCTGATCTTCACGGTCGCCCTTCCGGTCATGCTGTACCTGATCTTCGGGAAGGAGGTCGCGACCGTCTACGGGGTCTCGTTCAAGGTGTTCTACATGGTGGGCATGGCCTCGTTCGGCGCGTTCGCCGGGGCGTTCAACAACAACCTGATCCGCATCTCCCAAGAGCGCAAAGACGGCTGGATCCGGCAGCTGCGGCTGACCCCGCTGCCGGCGAACGCCTACGTCGTCGCGAAGATAGTCGGCTCGATGGCGACCACGATTCCGTCGATCGTGATCGTGCTGCTGCTCGGCCGGTTCTACGGCGGCGTGACGTTGCCCATCTGGAAGTGGATCACGATCGCGGTCGCCATCTGGCTCGGGACGCTGATCTTCGCGGCACTGGCGGTGGCCCTCGGCTACATGCTGCGGCCCGACTCGGTGCAGCCGATCGCGATGCTCGTGTACTTCTTCTTCACGATCTTCGGCGGCCTGTGGTTCCCGCTCAGCGGCGGCCTGCGGAAGTTCGGCGAGATCACGCCCACCTACCGGGTCATCGCGATCAGCACCAGCGTGGTGGCCACGGGAAAGGTCTCGATGGTCAACGTGGCCGTCGTCCTGATCTGGCTGGTCGGCTTCGTCGTCTTCGCGGTGCTGGCGGTGCGGGCGACCGCCGAGGCGGTCTGACCATCGCGCCCGCCGGGGCCGCGCCCGCAGTGGCGCCCGGCGGGCCCTGGCGGCCCGGCCTGGCATGATTGAAGGGGAAAGAGGCGGCGGATATGGCTGAGTCCAGCATCGACAAGCGCTTCGGTCCTGCCGATAGCAGCAGGAGCGCGCGGGTTATCGGCATGCTGTTCACGGCGGTCTGGCTCGTCTACCTCATCCAGCCGGTAACCACCCTGTTCGGCCATCACCACAGCGCGCTGTACACCTACGGCGGTCTGGCGATCGTCGTGGCGTTCTGCGCCATCTACCTGACCTACGTGCCCAGCTGGCCGCACCCGCTGCCGCGCGCGCTGGTCGGCGTGGCCGCCCTGGCCGCGCTTGCGGTGGCCGCCTGCGTGCTCTACCCGGGGACCGGGGCGAGCACGCTGTGGATCTTCGTAGCCTCCGCAGCCGGCCTGCTGGTCCCCAGCCGCCGCTGGGCCATACGGGCGGTCATCGGGTGCGGCGTCTGCTACGCGATCTTCTCGGCCACCGCGCACGTCGACAGGACGGACTTCCTGCTCGACCTGCTGCCCGTGATCTTTGTCGGCCTGGCGCTGGTCGGCTTGCGCAAGCAGGTCGAGCTGATGGCCGAGCTGCGCCGGGCGCGCGAGACCGTGGCACAGCTCGCCGCGAACGAAGAGCGGCTGCGGCTCGCCCGCGACATGCACGACCTGACCGGGCAGTCGCTGTCGATGATCACTCTCAAGTCCGAGCTCGCCGTCCGGCTGCTGCGGCGGCTGCCAGAAGGTCCCGACCGGGACCGGGTGCGCGAGGAGATCGAGCAGGTCGCGGCCGTCAGCAGGCAGACACTGCACGACATCAGGGAAGCGGTCAGCGGCTATCGCAGGCCGACACTGGCCGTCGAGGTCATCACCGCGCGGACGGCGCTGGAGGCCGCGGGCATCACGTCGCACGACGACGCCGACCTCACACTGTGGTCCGGCACGTTCGACCCGGACGCGGAGGCGGCCCTGGCCTGGTGCCTGCGCGAGGCCGTCACCAACGTGGTCCGCCACTCGGGCGCGAGGAACTGCTACATCAGCCTTACCCGCCACGAGGAAACGCTGTCCCTGGAGGTCCGCGACGACGGCCGCGGCGGATCGGGCACGCTCGATACGTCGTCCGGCACATTCGGCACGTCCGGGTCCGGACTGCACGGGATGTCCGAGCGGCTCTCCGCCGTCGGCGGCGCGCTCGCGATCACCCCGGGCCCGGTCCGTGGCTTCACCGTGCTCGCTTCGGTTCCCGACCGGCGCGGCGCTGCCGTGCGGTCGTGACCACCATCCGCGTGCTGCTCGCCGAGGATCAGGCGATGATCCGCGAGGCGCTCACCGCGCTGCTGTCGTTCGAGGACGACATCGAGGTGGTCGCCCAGGTGGGCCGCGGCGACGAGGTGGCGAAGGCCGCGAAAGACGCCAGCCCCGACGTGGCGCTGCTCGACATCGAGATGCCCGGCATGGACGGCCTCGCGGCCGCGGCCGAGCTCAGGAGACAGCACCCGGACATCAAGATCGTCATCCTCACCACGTTCGGCCGCCCGGGGTACCTGCGGCGCGCCATGGAATCCGGCGTGTCCGGGTTCATCGTGAAGGACTCCCCGGCGGACAAGCTCGCCAGGACGATCAGGCAGGTAAGAGACGGCCAGAAGGTCATCGACCCGGACCTCGCCGCCGCCGCGCTCACCGAGGGGGCCAGCCCGCTCACGCCCCGGGAGCGGGACGTCCTCGCCGCCAGCCACGACGGCGCGACGATCGCCGAGATCGCCGCCGCGCTCTACCTGTCGGAAGGCACCGTGCGCAACTACCTGTCCGCCTGCATCCAGAAGACCGGCGCGCGCAACCGGACCGAGGCCCTGCGCCTGGCAGAAGAGCGCGGCTGGCTGTAACCGCGCGCGGGTCGGCGATGAAACCAGCGGCAACCCTCGTAGGATGAAGCGCGTGACACCTCCCGGTTACCTGCGCTTCCCGCACATACACGGCGATCTCCTCACCTTCGTAGCCGAAGACGACGTGTGGCTAGCCCCGGCCGACGGCGGCCGTGCCTGGCGGCTGACCTCCGATGGCGGCCCGGTGAGCCACCCGCGCTTCTCCAGGGACGGCGGAAAGGTCGCCTGGACCGGCTGGCGGGACGGCGGTCCGGAGATCTACACGGCCGAAACCGACGGCGGAGCCGCGACGCGCCGCACCTACTGGGGCGACCCGCGGACGCGGACGACCGGCTGGACCGCGGGCGGCGAGGTGCTCGCGGTCTCCGCGGCAGGCCAGCCCGGCGGTCAGCACAGCTGGGCCTACGCCGTCCCGCTCGACGCGCCGCCGCGCAGGCTGCCGTTCGGCCAGGTCACCGACTTCGCCCTCGAGGACCATGGCACCGCGCTGCTGACCGGGCGGATGGCGGGCGAGCCCGCGTACTGGAAGCGGTACCGGGGCGGCACCGCGGGGCGGCTGTGGGTCGCGACCGCGGACGACCCGCTCTTCTCCCGGGTCCTCAGCCACCTGAACGGCCAGCTGGCTGCCCCGATGCTCGTCCAGGGCCGGCTGGTCTTCCTCGCCGACCACGAGGGCACCGCCAACATCTACTCCTGCGCGCTCGACGGCTCCGGCGTCAGACGGCACACCGACCACGACGGCTTCTACGCTCGCAACCCGGCGACCGACGGCCAGCGGGTCGTCTACCACGTGGCCGGTGACATCTGGATCCTGGACAGCCTCGACAGCGAGGCGCCGCGCAAGCTGGACATCGAGCTCAGCTCGCCGCCGGTCGCCCGCGCCCCGAAGCTGATCAGCGCGAGCGACCACCTCGGCAGCCTGGACTGCGACGAGACGGGCCAGGCCAGCGTGGTCACTGTGCGCGGCACCGTGCACTGGCTGACGCACACCGACGGCCCGGCCCGCGCGCTGTCCGCCGACCCGAACGCGCATGCCCGGCTGCCCCGGATGCTGGGCACCACGGGCAAGGTCATCTGGGTGACCGATGCCGACGGTGCCGACGCCCTGGAGATAGCGGGCGTCTCGGCGGAGACAGCCGGGACCACCGGCCGGCTGGCCGCGGGTGAACTGGGCACGGTGACCAGCCTCGCCCCGTCCCCGGACGGGGCCACGGTGGCTGCCGCGGCGCACGACGGGCGGCTGCTGCTCGTCGACGTCGAGTCGGGGCGGGTCACGGAGCTGGCGGCAAACGACGACGGCGACATCGACGACCTGTCCTGGTCACCGGACTCGGCGTGGCTCGCCTGGTCGCAGCCGGGACCGCAGCCGCTCAGCCGGATCCGGATGGCGCGGATCGCGGACTCCTTCACCGTGGACGTCACCGACGGCCGCTTCGCCGACAGCGACCCAGTTTTCACCGTCGACGGCCTCTACCTGGCGTTCCTGTCGCGCCGCACCTTCGACCCCGTCTACGACGCGCACTCGTTCGACCTGTCGTTCCCGTTCGGCTCCCGGCCGTACCTGGTGCCGCTGGCCGCGGGCACCCTGTCCCCCTTCGGCCCGCAGCCGGGCGGACGGCCGGTGGGTGCCGGGGAAAATTCGAAAGATTCCTCATCCGAACGGTCCCCGGTTACTGTCGACACCGACAACATCGCCTCCCGGGTGGTCGGCGTCCCGGTGGACGAGGGGCGGTACTACGGCCTGGCCGCCGTGAAGGGCGGCCTTGTGTGGCTGCGGTCCCGGCTGTCCGGCGTCCTCGGCGAGGGCGCCGCCGACCTGGACGACGACCGGCCGCGGCCCGCGCTCGAGCGGTACGACCTGCGCAAGCGCGAGGTGACCGTGCTGGCCGGCGAGGTCAACTGGTACGTGGCCAGTGGCGACGGCTCGCGCCTGGTCGTGCGCGACGGCAACGACTTGCGCGTGGTGCCCGCGGACCGCAAGGCCGACAACGGCTCGTCGGACGACGTGGTGAACGTGGACCTGTCCCGTGCCCGGTTCCTCGCCGACCCCGCGGCGCTGTGGGCGCACGCGTACGAGGAGGCCGGACGGATACTCCGCATGGACTTCTGGACCCCCGGGATGTCCGACGTGGACTGGGACGGCGTGCTCGACCAGTACCGGTTCCTGCTGGCCCGGATCGGCTCGTCCGCGGAGTTCGCCGACCTGCTCTGGGAAGTGGTCGCGGAACTGGGCACGTCGCACGCGTACGTGACCTCGTCGGGGACGTTCGCGTCGGCTTCGCCGTCATCGCGGGGCGGCGCCGCGGCACTGCTTGGCGCGGACGTGGTGCTGTCGCCGGATGGCAGGTGGCTGGTGCAGCGGGTGCTGCCCGGCGAGTCGTCCGACCCGCGGGCCCGCTCGCCGCTGGCGGCGCCCGGCGTGGCCGTCCGCACCGGCGACGAGATCCTCCAGGTGGACGGCCGCCCGGTCGACCCGGTGCACGGCCCCTGGCTGGCCCTGGCCGGCACCGCCGGCAAGCCAGTAGAACTGACGATCCGCCCCGCCGAGTCCCCGGAGGCCGCCAGCGACTCCGCTGCCCCCGACCCGGCTGCCAGCGACTCCGCTGCCCCCGCAGCCGCCAGTGACTCCGCTGCCCCCGCAGCCGCCAGTGACTCCGCTGCACCCGCAGCCGCCAGCGACTCCGCTGCACCCGCAGCCGCC
>JASHXJ010000566.1 GCA_030043595.1 Trebonia sp. | reverse complement strand
CCGGGTACCGCGGCCGCCGCCCTGGGGGTCCTGCTCGGAGTGCTGGTCACCCCTGGCGCCGAGCCGGCCGGCGGCTGGTGGGCACCGGCCGGGGTGCTGGTGATCGCCGTGTGCGCGCCAGCGCTTATCGCAGCCTGGCAGCAGCGCTTGTCGCGGCGGGCGGCGGGGGCCGCCCAGGGGCGGGGCCGGGTGCGCAGACGCGGCCTCGTCCGGGTGGTGGCCGAGGTGACCGTGGTGGCGGCGGCGCTGGCCGGCGTGCTCGTATTCCGGCAGCAGGGCACGCAGCCGGGGACGAGCGTGAACTTGTACACCAGCGCGACGCCGGTGCTCGTCGCGATTCCCGCGGTGGTCGTGGTGCTCCGGGTGTACCCGGTGGTGCTGCGCGCGCTGCTGCGCGGCTTCGCGCGCCGGCCCGGCGCAGCCGTCTTCCTTGGCCTGGCCCGGGCGGCCAGGACCACGCTGACCCCGGCGCTGCCCGCGTTCGCGCTGGTGCTGGCGCTGAGCCTGGCCGCCTTCGCGGGCATGATGCGGGACGCGGTCACCAGGGGCGAGGTCGCCGCGTCCTGGCAGGCTGCCGGAGCCGACGTGTCGATCGCCGCGTCCACCGACAACATGCTCGGCGACGCCACCATCAGCCCGGCCGGGCAGCGGGCGGCGGCCGCGGTACCCGGCGTGACACACGCCGCCGATGTCTGGGAGGCCCCCTGGACCACCCCGAATGGCACGCAGCTCACCGGCCTTGCCGTCGACCCGGCCAGTTACGCGGCGCTCGTCGCCGCCACCCAGACATACCCGCAGGTGCAGGCCAGGCTGCTGGCGGCCGGATCACCGCAGCCGGTGCTCGTGTCCCCGCAGGCGGCGGCCGAGCTCGGCTCCGGCACGACCACGCTCACCAGCCAGGCCGCGGCAGCGCCGGTCCGGGTCCGGGTCGCGGGCGTGCTATCCGGGACGCCCGCGCTGCCCGCCGGCGGCGCGTTCGTGATAATGCCGCTGTCCGTGTTCCGCAGCACGGCCACCCCGCCACAGCCTGTGCCCATCAACGACGTGCTGCTTACCGGTCCGGGTATCAGTACGGCACGGGTTGCCGCCGTGCTGAAGGACATGATTCCCGGGGGAGTCGCGACGTTTCGTTCGGACATACTGAACGGCCTGACCGGGGCACCGCTGCAGCATGGTGCCTTCGTTCTGTACGGGCTCGCCATCGCGGCCGCGGCCGCGCTCGGGCTCGCGGTGATGCTGTTCGAGCTGGCGCTCGGGGCCGCCGAACGGGAGGCGACGCTGGCCAGGCTCGCCACCATGGGGCTGGGCGAAGGACAGCGGGCTCGGGTGGTGGCGCTGGAAGTGCTGCCCGCGCTGCTCGCCGCCGCGGTCGCCGTCGGGGCGTGCGCGCTGGTCTTGCCGCGGGTGGTCGCGCCGGCGCTCGACCTGTCGGTGTTCACCGGCTCGGCCGGAGGCGTCACGCTGACGCCCGACGTCGCATCCTTCGCGCTGCCGCTGGCCGCGCTGGTGGCGGTGGCGCTCGCGGCGCTGTACGCGGAGATCAGGTCAGGCCGGCGGCGCGGCGTCGCGGCAAGCATGCGGACAGGAGGGTGAGGGGAGCACCGATGACGGCCTCAGAACTTGACGCACTGCGCCAGGACGCCACCCGCGCGCACGGAGACTACGGCGCGGGCGCGCTGATCGTCTGCGACCGGCTGGTGCGCATCTACGCCGCTGAGGGCATCGAGGTGCAGGCCCTGCAGGGCCTGGACCTGCTGATCGAGTCCGGCGAGCTGACGGCGCTCGTCGGCGCGTCCGGCAGCGGGAAGTCCACGCTGATGAACATCCTGGCCGGGCTGGACACGCCGACCGCCGGCGCGGTGCGCGTCGCCGGGCATGACCTGGCCACGATGACCGCGCGGCAGCGCCTCGCCTACCGGCGATCTGTGGTGGGCTTCATCTGGCAGCAGACGGCCCGCAACCTGCTGCCTTACCTGACCGCGTACCAGAACGTGGACTTGCCGCTGCGGTTCGCGGGCGCGCGCCGGGCTGTCCGGCGGCAGCGCGCCGGACAGCTGCTCGAGCTGCTCGGCGTGCCGGACTGCGCGGGACGGCGGCCCGACCAGATGTCCGGCGGCGAGCAGCAGCGGGTCTCGATCGCGGTGGCGCTGGCGAACTCGCCCGCCGTGCTGCTCGCCGACGAGCCGACCGGAGAACTCGACAGCGTGACGGCCGCATCGGTGTTCGGGGCGCTGCAGACCGCCAACAGCGAACTGGGGGTGACCGTGCTCGTCGTCACGCACGACCCGGCGGTGTCGTCGATGGTGCGCCGGGTGATCGCGATCAGGGACGGCCGGACGAGCACGGAGACGCTGCGGCACGGCGCCGGCGACGGCTCAGGTGACGGGCACGCCGTTGAGTACGCGGTACTCGACCGCGCAGGGCGGCTGCAGCTTCCGCTGGATATGACCGAGGCGCTCGGCATGCGGGACCGCGTCCGGCTCGAGCCGCGGCAGGACCACATCGGCGTGTGGCCGGACCGGGGCGCTACCGCGCCGTCGTCCGATCCCGGCTCACCAGCTGAAGGCGGTGGCGCGTGACCATGGTGGACGTGCGGGACGTGACCCGCACCTACGGCAGCGGCCCGACAGCGACCGCC
>JASHXJ010000565.1 GCA_030043595.1 Trebonia sp. | reverse complement strand
TACCTCGCGGTCAAGCGCTCCGAGGCCGCGCACTTCGCCCGGCACGACGCCGGCTACGAGTGCCGCCAGCACTGGCTGCGGTTCTAGCCCGGGGGGACGACCCCCCGGAACCCCCCGGCTGCGCCTTGACGGCGCACCTGCTCCGGGGTGCCTGCGGCTCCCATCAATCACGGCAGCTAGCTCTTGGCGGGGGCGCGCGCGGCCTCATATAGTTAGCTCTGTGAACGATGTAAGTGCGGCGGCCGATCAGGCCACCGATCAGGCCAAGGCCGAGGCGGCGGAGCTGCTCGGGGCGCTCGGAGCGGTCCGCCGGGTGGCCAGGCGGGCGGTGCACAGCTCCGCCTATGCCGAGCCGCTTCCGCCGGCGCGCTCGGAACTGCTCCGGCTCGCCTCCCGCCGGCCGGGGATCAGCGTCGCCGAGGCGGCGCAGGAGCTGCGGCTCGCGCCGAACAGCGTGAGCACGATGGTCAGCAAGCTGACCGCCGACGGCCTGCTCAGCCGGGGCCGCGCCGCGGCGGACGGCCGCTGTGCCCGGCTGACCGTGACCGACAGGGGCGCGGCGCGGATCAGGCAGTGGCGTGATATCCGGGCTGAGCTGGCCGGCCGTGCCCTCGAGCGGCTCGGCGCGTCGGACCGGCAGGCCATCAGCGCCGCCGTGCCCGCGCTGGCCCGGCTGGCCGAGCGGATGGAGGAGCTGTGACCGCTGGCGCCGCCGAGATGGCACCCGAGGGAACAACGACGGACGCGGTCCGCTGCACGGACCTGAGCTACTCGTTCGGCACCCATACCGCGGTGGACCATGTCGACCTGAACATCGTGCCCGGTGAGATGTACGGCCTGCTCGGGCCGAACGGCGCCGGCAAGACCACCACGATCCGCATGCTCACCACCCTGCTCAAGCCCGCGACGGGAACGGTGACGGTGTTCGGCATCGACGTGGCCGCGCGCCCGATGCTGGTGCGCCGCGTGATCGGCTACGTGCCGCAGATGCTGTCCGCGGACGCCAACCTCACCGGCCTGGAAAACGTCGAGCTGTTCGCCCGGCTCTTCGACGTGCCCCGCAGGACCAGGAAGGACCTGGTGGACGGCGCGCTGCAGGCGATGGGGCTGACCGAGGCGGCCACCAGGCTGGCCGGCACCTACTCGGGCGGGATGATCCGCCGCCTCGAGCTCGCCCAGGCGCTGGTCAACGCGCCCCGGCTGCTGGTGCTCGACGAGCCGACGGTTGGCCTCGACCCGATCGCCCGCGGCGACGTCTGGGACTACATCGAGCGGCTGCGCGAGGAGCACCAGATGACCGTGCTGATGACGACCCACTACATGGACGAGGCCGACGCCTACTGCGACCGGGTGTCGCTGATGCACCGCGGCACGATCCGCGCCACCGGCCGCCCCGCCGACCTGCGCGCCGGGCTCGGCGGCGGCGCCACGCTCGACGACGTTTTCCGCCACTACACCGGCGACACCCTCGACGACGCACAGGAAGAAGGAGGCATCCGTGACGTACGCCGCGCCCGGCGCACCGCCCGCCGCCTCGGTTGAGCTGCCCGTCATCCGGGACAACCCGGTCGCCGGGCTGCACCGCCTCGCCAACCGGATCGTCACCCTGTGCTGGGTGGAGCTGCGCAAGATCCGGCACGACCGTACCGAGCTGTACACCCGGGCGATCCAGCCAGCGCTGTGGCTGCTGATCTACGGCGAGGTGTTCACCCGCCTGCACGCGATCCCCATGCCGGCGGGCGTCTCCTACCTCGCCTACCTGTCGCCCGGCATCCTGGCGCAGTCCGCGCTGTTCATCGCGATCTTCTACGGCATCCAGATCATCTGGGAACGCGACGCCGGCGTGCTGACCAAGCTGATGGTGACGCCCACTCCGAGATCGGCGCTGATCACGGGAAAGGCGTTCGCGGCCGGCGTGCGCTCGCTGATCCAGGGCGTGGTCGTCCTGATCATCGCCGCGATCCTCGGCGTGGCCTTCACCGACAACCCGCTGAAGATAATCGGCGCCATGATGATCCTCGTCCTCGGCTCGGCGTTCTTCGCCTGCCTGTCGATGTCGATCGCCGGCCTCGCGCTGGCCAGGGACCGCCTGATGGGCATCGGCCAGGCGATCACGATGCCGCTGTTCTTCAGCTCCAGCGCGCTGTACCCGACCAAGTTCATGCCCGGCTGGCTGCAGGCCATCAGCAAGGTGAACCCGCTGACCTACGAGGTCGAGGCGCTGCGCGGCCTGCTGATCGGCTGGTCCACGACGCTGTGGCTGGACACGGTAGTCCTGGTGGGGGCGACCGTCGCGAGCATTACCTGCGCCTCGCTGCTGCTCCCCCGCCTGGCCAACCGGTAACGGCAGCTGGGGGGATAGAGCGACGGCGCCGCAGCTCAGCCGCCGCAGACGGGGGCACTGCGTGGCGAGCAACCCACTCGCGGACGGGGGCACCGCGTGGCGCGGCGCCGCCGCTCACGTCACAATACAAGCTCGGGTAAAGGCAAACAAGTCGTACGATCTGGGCAGGTCGCCGGCGGGCGGGGTGCCGTAACTAAGCTGAACGGCGAGGGCCGCGAGACGAGGATGGGCCGGATGACTGAGTTTTCCTTCACCGAGCTGCTTCCGCTCGGACACGACGAGACCGTGTACCGGAAGATCGGTGACGGCGGGGTGAGCAGCCACGGTTCGTTCGGGAGAAAATTCATCGAGGTCGACCCGCAGGCGCTCACCGTGCTGACCTCGACGGCGATGCGCGATATCGCCCACCTGCTGCGGCCCGGCCACCTCCGCCAGCTGCGGTC
>JASHXJ010000564.1 GCA_030043595.1 Trebonia sp. | reverse complement strand
AGACCGTGGCGTACATCTTCCAGTCGTTCGGGCTGCTGCCGGTGCTGTCCGCGGCCGAGAACGTCGGTGTCCCGCTGCGTATCTCCGGCGTCGCGTCGCGGGAACGCGAGGAGCGGGTGTCCCTGCTGCTGTCGATCGTCGGGCTCGCCGATCACACCAGGCAGCGCCCCGGCGAGTTGTCCGGCGGCCAGCAGCAGCGGGTGGCGATCGCCCGCGCGCTGGCCACCCGGCCCGCCCTGCTGCTCGCCGACGAGCCGACCGGGCAGCTCGACCAGGAGACGGGCAAGCAGATCATGCGGCTGCTGCGGGCCGTGGTCCGCTCCGAGGGCGTCACCGCGCTGGTGGCCACCCACGACCCGGCGCTGATCGACATCGCGGACTCGGTCCTGCACCTGGCCGACGGCCAGATCACCGACGGCTGAGCCCGCCGCCATCCGCCCGCCCACCCGCCTGCCTGCCTGCCGTCAGCCGGATGAATGTGACATCGAGCCGCTCATAGGCGGCTGAATGTCACATTCAGGAGGGCATCACGCATCACGCATCACGCCACCACGGTGCCAGTGGTGGCCGTGAGGTTCGCGTAAAGCTCCGTGAGCTGCTTGGTGACCGGGCCCGGGGTGCCGGCGGCGATGGTCCTGCCGTCCACGGCGATGACGGGCGCCAGGCCGCCCATCGTGCCGGTGACGAAGGCCTCATCGGCGTTGTACAGCTGCGGGAGCGTGTAGTCGCCGGTTTCCGCGGGGATTCCGGCACCGGCGGCGAGCGCGAGCACCGTCGCGCGGGTGATCCCCTCCGGGCATGCGGCCGTCGTCGGAGTCAGCAGCGCGCCGGCGCAGACCATGAAGATGTGCGTCGCGTTGGTCTCGGCGATGAAGCCGCGGTGGTCGAGCATGACCGCGTCGTCGGCCCCCGCGACGTTGGCCTCGATCTTGGCGAGGATCGACGGCAGCAGGTTGCTGTGGTGGATCTTCGGGTCCAGGCAGTCGGGCGCGGGACGCCGGACGCTTGCAGTGATCAGCCTGATCCCGGACATGTCGTAGACAGGGTCCTTGAACTCGGCGAGGACGATCAGCGTCGGGCCCGCGGTATTCAGCCGGGGATCCATGCCCGAGGTGACCTTGACCCCACGGGTGAGGGTCAGCCTGATGTGCACGCCGTCCCGCATCCCGTTGGCCGCGAGCGTCCGGCGGATCTCCTCGGTTATCTCCGCGTCCGGCGGCACGTAGTCGAACGCCAGCGCGTGTGCGGAGCGGCGCAGCCTGGCCAGGTGCTCGCCGAGCGCGAAGATCCGGCCGCTGGTCAGCCGCAGTCCCTCCCACACCGCGTCGCCGCCCTGGACCGCCGAATCGAACGGGCTCACCGCCGCCCGGTCCCGGTGCGCGAGCCTGCCGCCGACGCTGACGATCAGGTCGCGGTTGCGTTCGTCGAACTTCTGCAGCATGCGGTTACTCCTGGGGAGCCGGCCCGGTTCGTTCGGGATAAGAAATTGAGTTTATATTTTCGAATTCTTTCATAGTACGGCAGGCACCGCTCCGCTAGCGGCTCGAGCGCAGGGGGCAGGGCGGGCGGCTCGGGATCGACCACGACGGGGGCGACGGCCGGGACGGGGGCGACGGGGGCGACGGGGGCGAAGCCGGTCGACCGGAGCACGCTGTCGTACCAGTAGGGCGCCCACACGCCGTCGCTGTCGCGCGGGCCCGGCGGCCAGGAAAGCATCGCGGCGCAGAAGGGCACATCCAGTGCCGCGCACAGGGCGCGCAGCGCGGCTTCCGGCGCGGCCAGCAGGTCTGCGGAGTCGAGCACCGGCCCGCCGAGCTCTTCGAAGATCTCCGCCTGCTGGCGCAGGCCGAGGTCGTCGAGGGCGGGCGCGGAACGGACCCGCGCGTAGGAAGCGAGCAGCGAGCGCGGGTCCCTGATGAGGAAGGCGTGCCGCAGCGGCGCCAGCGCCGCCCGGTCGACCGACGGCAGGAGGTGGTGCGTCATGTGCTTCTGGTAGTAGATGGAGACGCCGGGCGGCAGCGGGTCGTGCGCCAGGGCGTGCAGCACCGTGCGCCAGTCCCCCGGCTGGCTGGCGATCACCTCGTCCCGGCCGGGATGATCCAGGCCGGTGGCCAGCAGGTAGAACGCGTACAGCGGCTCGTCGGCGACGACCGTGTCCGGACGGTTCTCCCAGGCGCGCAGCAGCGCCGTGGACACCGTCCTGGGCCCGGACCACATCGCGATGCGGGCGACCGCGCGGTCCCGCGGGCCGGCGTCGGCCGAGCTGGTCATCAGCCCAGCCGGTTCAGAAGACCACCACGCTGCGCAGTACCTCGCCGTGCTCCATCTTCGCGAACGCCGCCTCGACGTCGCCGAGCGAGATCGTCTCGGACACGAACTTGTCCAGCGGCAGCCGACCCTGCAGGTGCAGGTCGACCAGCATCGGGAAGTCGCGGCTCGGCAGGCAGTCCCCGTACCAGGATGACTTCAGCGCCCCGCCGCGGCCGAACACCTCGAGCAGCGGCAGGTCGAGCCGCATCTCCGGTGTCGGCACGCCGACAAGCACGACGACGCCGGCCAGGTCACGGGCGTGGAACGCCTGCGTGTAGGTCTCCGGCCGCCCGATCGCCTCGATCACCACGTCGGCGCCGAACCCGCCGGTGAGCTCCCTGATGCCCTCGACCGGATCGGCCGTGCGCGAGTTGATCGCGTGCGTCGCGCCGAACTCACGGGCCCACTCCAGCTTCCGGTCGTCGATGTCCACCGCGATGATCGTCTTCGCGCCGGCCAGCCGGGCGCCGAGCACGGCGCCGTCGCCGACGCCGCCGCAGCCGATGACCGCGACGGTGTCGCCCCGGGTGACGCCGCCCGTGTTGATGGCGGCGCCGATGCCCGCCATCACGCCGCAGCCGAGCAGCCCCGCGGTCGCCGGCGCGATCGCCGGGTTGACCTTCGTGCACTGACCCGCGGCGACCAGTGTCCGCTCGGCGAACGCGCCGATGCCCAGCGCCGGGGACAGCGGCGTACCGTCAGCCAGCGTCATCTTCTGCCGCGCGTTGTGCGTGGCGAAGCAGTACCACGGCCGTCCGCGCTTGCAGGCGCGGCACTGGCCGCAGACGGCGCGCCAGTTGAGGATCACGAAGTCGCCGGGCGCCACCTCCGTGACGC
>JASHXJ010000563.1 GCA_030043595.1 Trebonia sp. | reverse complement strand
CGTTCCGGCGGCACGGCCGAACCCTCGCTGGCCGGCCCGCCCGCTTCGGGCAGCCGCCTGCGGCGCGAGCCCACGTACGGCGGGCTGGGCAGCGGCGGCGGGGCGTGCTCCCTGCTCAGGTCGGTGACCAGCTGCTCGAGCGCCACGATGCGCACGTCGCGTTCCCTGATCGACTCGGCGATCTGCTCCAGCGCCTCGTCGGTCACTTGCACGTTGTAACCCCACAACGCGCCCGGCGGGCGGAACAGCACCACGTCCGTGGCGGACACGGGTCCCAGCTCCAGGGGGGCGTGATCGGTACGCTCGGCCGACAGCTCGCCGCCGCGCCCGCGGGCGACAAGCGCCGCGGCGGCGACGATGATCGCGATGGCGATCCACAGAACGACAGGCACACGAGTATCGTGCCACGTCCCGCGGGCGCGTTGGCACACCCGGCCGGTCCCTGGCCGCTCCGCCGGTCAGCGGGACGACATGTCCATGTCCGCGTGCGCTTCCTTGATGATCTTGATGACCTCTTCCGGGCCGTCGGCGATCCGCAGCAGCGCCAGCTCGTCCGCCCCGATGTTCGCCCGGCCGAGCATCGTCTCCGACAGCCAGCTCAGCAGGCCCGACCAGTAGCCGTTGCCGACCAGGATGATGGGGAACTTGGTGATCTTCCCGGTGGCGACCAGCGTCAGCGCCTCGAACAGCTCGTCCATCGTGCCGAAGCCGCCGGGCAGCACGACGAACGCCTGCGAGTACTTGATGAAGCAGGTCTTCCTGACGAAGAAGTAGCGGAACTCGATGCCGACGTTCACGTAGTCGTTGAGCCCGCTCTCGGTGGGGAGCTCGATGCCGAGGCCGACAGAGACGCCGCCCGCGTCCGCGGCGCCCTTGTTGGCCGCCTCCATGATCCCGGGACCGCCCCCGGTGATCACCGCGTACCCGGCGCGGCACAGCGCCGCCGCTATCTGCTCGGCCATCTCGTACTCGGGGGTGCCCGGCAGCGTGCGCGCCGAGCCGAAGACCGAGACCGCCATCCCCAGTTCGGCGAGCAGCCCGAAGCCCTCGACGAACTCGGCCTGGATGCGCAGGACCCGCCAGGGGTCGGTGTGCACCCAGTCCGAAGGCCCGCGCCGGTCCAGCAGGCGCTGGTCGGTCGTCGTCGCGGGTATCTGCTTGTCGCGCAGCGTCACGGGTCCCTGGCGGCGGACCCGGCGCGTGTTGTTTCCGTTCATGGCGCTATCCACGGTAGCGCGATCAGGCGTCTGCTCCGTGATCTCGGAGGATGGCGTTGAGCTCCGCCTTGTCGTGCCGGCTGCCCTCGGGGAAGCGGCGCAGGACGAGCACGCAGGGCATGCCGAACTCGCCGCCGGGAAACGTCCGCGGCCGCGTGCCGCTGACGCACACCGACCACGGCGGCGCCTCGCCGCGGGGCAGCTCCTCGCCGGTCTGCACGTCGATCACGTGCGTGCTCCGGCTGAGGTTGGTGCCGGAGCCGAGCACCGCCCCGGTCCGCACCCGCGCGCCCTCGACCACCATCGACCGCGAGCCGATCATGGCTTCGTCCTCGACGACGACAGGGACCGCGTTCGGCGGCTCGAGCACGCCGCCGATCCCCACCCCGCCGGACAGGTGGACGTTCTTCCCGATCTGCGCGCACGACCCGACCGTCGCCCACGTGTCCACCATGGTCCCGGAGTCGACGTACGCCCCGACGTTCACGAACGACGGCATCAGCACCGTGCCCGGGGCGATGTACGAGCCCCAGCGGGCGATCGCGCCCGGCACCACGCGCACCCCGTCCAGCCGCGTCTTCAGCGGCACCCGGTCGTGGTAGCGGAAGTCGCCGACCTGCGACTGCGCCATCGGCAGCAGCCGGAACGCCAGCAGGATCGCGCGCTTGGCGCGCTCGTCCACCACGACCCCGCCGGTCTGCGCGTCGACGAACGCCGCCCGGGCGTGCCCCGCGTCGATCTCGTCCACGGCCGCCACGACCTCGGCCCGCGCGGCGGAATCGTCCGGGCTGAGCGCGGCCCGCTGCTCCCACAGGTCGTCGATCACCGGTGACAGCGGGGATTTCAGCGACTGGCTCATGGCGTGGGAGCCTACCGGGTACCGTCGCAGTGTGCCGACGACCCCGGGCCGCGCTGTGCCGGGTAGCTATCAGCGCCCCTCGTGGCGCCGCCCGATCATCGTTCTCATCGTGCTCGCGGTGGTCCTGGCCTGCGGCGGCTACGCGGCCTACACGGCGTATAACAACTACGTCGTCCGGCTGCTCACCGTGCCCGGCTGCCAGGCGGGTACCGGGACGGACGCGGTACCGCTCGACTTCGGGCAGGCCGCGGACGCGGCCATCATCGCCGGCGTCGCGCAGCGGGAGCACCTGCCCCGCCAGGCGCTCACCATCGCCTACGCCACCGCGATGCAGGAGTCCAAGCTGGAGAACCTGGACTACGGGACACTGGACTCGGTCGGCATCTTCCAGCAGCGTCCCTCCGAGGGCTGGGGCACGGTCAGCGAGCTCGAAGACCCCGTCTACGCGGCAGGCGCGTTCTTCGCCGCTCTGGTCAAGGTCCCCGGCTACACCCGGCTGCCCGTCTACGAGGCCGCCCAGGACGTGCAGCGCAGCGCCGACGGCTACGCCTACCAGCAGTACGCGCAGACCGGCGCGGTGCTCGCGGCCGAGTTCACCATCACCCCGCACGCGGTCACCTGCTGGTACGACCCGGCCACGCAGGCGGCCAGCGAGGGCGTGAGCACGCGGCTGAACCTGGCGGCGGCGGTGCGGGAGCTGGACCGGACGTTCGGCTCGCCGGGCGCGGACGGGCCGGTGCTGAGAGCGACCACGCCTGGTTCCGCCGACTCGGGGACCTTCGAGGTCACGACGGTAGGCGGGTGGGCGGTCGCCAGCTGGCTGGTCACCAACGCGAGCTCCTACGGGATCACCCAGGTGCGCTACGGCGGCTACCAGTGGACGGCCGGGCTGACGGAAAACGCCTGGCAGAACGATCCCGGCGGGGTGGCCGGGAGTATTGTCGCCAGCTAGCGCAGGTTGCGCTGGAAACCGCCATACTGTGTGGTAGCTGCCGGCTGGTCTGAGCCAACGGGACAATAGAGTTAGAAAGTTGAAGGGGAGCTCACGTGACCTATATCATCGCGCAGCCATGCGTCGATGTGCTTGACAGAGCATGCATCGAAGAGTGCCCGGTGGACTGCATCTACGAGGGTGACCGCATGCTGTACATCCACCCCGACGAGTGCGTGGACTGCGGGGCCTGCGAGCCCGTCTGCCCGGTTGAGGCCATCTATTACGAGGACGACGTGCCTGAGCAGTGGAAGGACTACTACAAGGTCAACGTCGATTTCTTCGAGGAACTTGGCTCCCCCGGCGGCGCGTCGAAGGTCGGCAAGATCGGCAAGGACCACCCGCTGGTCGCGGCGCTGCCGCCGCAGGCCGAGGACGAGTGACGCATCCCGCACGGCTCCCCGAATACCCCTGGGACGAACTGGCGCCGCTCCGGGAGAAGGCGCACGCCTTCCCGGGCGGCGCGGTTGACCTGTCGATAGGAACGCCGGTCGACCCGGTGCCGCCGGTCATCCAGCGGGCGCTGTCCGCCGCGGCCGACTCGCCCGGCTACCCGCTCACCGCAGGGACCGCGCAGCTGCGGGAGGCGGCCGCCGGGTGGCTGGCGCGCTGCCACGGCGCCACCGTCGATCCCGGTTCTGTGCTCCCGGTGATCGGGACCAAGGAGCTCATCGCCTGGCTTCCTGTCATGCTCGGGCTCGGCCCGGCCGATACGGTGCGTTACCCGGCGCTCGCGTACCCGACCTACGACATCGGGGCCCGGCTGGCCGGCGCGGCGCCCGTCCCGACGGATGCCCTGGACCATGACGACCGCCCCGCCCCGGACGGGTCCACCGGGCTGCTGTGGGTCAACTCGCCGTCCAACCCGACCGGCCGGGTACTGTCCGCCGGCCAGCTGCGGGACGCCGCGGCATGGACCCGCGCCCGCGGCTGGGTGCTCGCCTCCGACGAGTGCTATATCGACCTCGGCTGGTCCGCCACCCCGGTATCGGTCCTGCACCCGTCCGTGAGCGAGGGGTCACTGGACGGCGTGCTCGCCGTGTTCTCGCTGTCCAAGCGGTCGAACCTGGCGGGCTACCGCGCCGGGTTCGTGACCGGCGACCCCTCTTTGGTGTCCCGGCTGCTGCTGATCCGCCGGCAGGCGGGCATGATCGTGCCGGCGCCGGTGCAGGCGGCGATGACAGCCGCGCTTTCCGACGACGCGCACGCGGCCGGGCAGCGGGCGCGGTAC
>JASHXJ010000073.1 GCA_030043595.1 Trebonia sp. | reverse complement strand
GCAGCGGCGCGGGCAGCCGGCGGGCGGCCGCCGACACCGCGGACCGCACCGCGGACTCCGACGCGGCCGGCGGCGCCTCACCCGGCTCCACGTATGCCCGGTACACCCCGAACGCGGCGAGCACCTCCCCCAGCACCTGCCGCGCCGCCGGGGCGGCAACGTCCGGGCGGAGCACGCACAGCAGCCGGGCCAGCCGGGCCAGCTCGGGAGCCAGCGAGCCGACGGCGACCTGGTGCTTGGCCGCGTATGCGACCTCGGCGAACGACGGCTCGCAGCCGCCGCCGAACCGCTCGTACTCCGCGAAAAGTCCCCGCCCGCCGCCCGGGTCGGTGAACAGCCCGTCCACCAGCCGCAGCGCGTCGTACCCGGTCGTTCCGGCGCACGGCCAGTCGTCCGGCAGCCGCTCGCCGACCGCGAGGATCTTCTCCGCCACCACCCAGACGCCGCCGGTCTCGGCGGCGAGCCGGCGCAGGTATCCCCGGGGGTCGGCGAGCCCGTCCGGGTGGTCCACCCGCAGTGCGTCCACCAGCCCGTCGGCGACCAGCGCCAGGATCACCGCGTGGGTCGCGGCGAACACGCCGGGGTCCTCGACGCGAATCCCGATCAGGCTGCTGACGTCGAAGAACCGCCGCCAGTTCAGCTCCGCCACGTCCCGCCAGTACGCGAGCCGGTAGTGCTGCGCGTCGAGCAGGTCAGCTAGCGGCAGCCGCGCGGTCCCTGACCGCACGGGCAGCTCCTGGTCGAAGTAGCGCAGCACTGGCTCGCCGTCCGGGTCGGCCCCGCCGCGCGGATCCACCGCCAGGTCGGGCAGGCACGAGGCGACCGGCCCGCCCAGTACCGGGAGCACCATCCGCCCGCCGCCCGCCGCCCAGTCGATGTCAAACCAGTTCGCGAAGGGGGACTGCGGCCCGTCCCGCAGCACCGACCACAGCTGCCGGTTCAGTGACAGCCGCTTGGGGACCGCCATGTGGTTGGGCACGATGTCCAGCACGATGCCCAGCCCGGCCGCCCGCAGCCGCGCCGCCATCGCACGGAAACCGTCCTCCCCGCCCAGCTCGTCCCGGATCCGCGAGTGGTCGGTGACGTCGTACCCGTGCCGCGACCCGGGCACGGCCTGCAGCACCGGCGACAGGTACGCATGCGTGACGCCCAGGTCCGCGAGGTAGCCCGCGAGCTGGCCCGCCTCGCCGAACCCGAAGTCCGGCGTGAGCTGCAGCCGGTACGTCGATACCGGCACTGTAGGCGCCCTCACCCACTCCCCCCGTAGGTCCGCTCCTGCTCTCTGAGGTTCCCCGCCAGCACTCTTCCGAACGTAACGTGGCGGCTGCTAAGCGCCGGCTTGCGCGTCCGGCACATTACGACGCCGTGTAGTCTCGTGGAGGTGCCCGGGCTCCAGCGGGCCGGAAGGTGGTCTTATCCCAGGTGAGCGCGGTCAACGTCCATCGCGAAGTGGACGCCGCCCCGCAGCGGCCGCGGCAGCTGACCCGGCTGCGGAGCACGCTGGGCGCGTACGTGGCGCTCTGCAAGCCGAGGATCGTCGAACTGCTGCTGATCACCGCCGTGCCAACGCTGTTCCTCGCCTACCGGGGGCTGCCCTCACTGCTGGTAACCGCCGTCGTGGTCGTCGGCGGCGCCCTGGCGGCGGGCAGCGCGAACGCGCTGAACTGCTACATCGACAGGGACATCGACCAGATCATGCGGCGCACGAGCAGCCGGCCGCTGGTCAGGCACACGGTCGCGCCGCGGTCGGCACTCGTCTTCGGCGTGGCGCTTGGCGTGGTCTCCGTCACGCTGTTCGCGGTGACCACGAACCTGCTCGCCGCCGGGCTGACGCTCGCGGCGATCTTGTACTACGTGGTGGTCTACACCATGCTGCTCAAGAGGCACACCGCGCAGTCCACGCTCTGGGGCGGAGTGTGCGGCGCGGCGCCGGTGCTGATCGCCTGGGCGGCGGCCAAGGGGTCCCTGTCCTGGGCATCGGTGCTGCTGTTCGCGGTGGTGTTCTTCTGGCAGCCGCCGCACTTCTGGGCGCTGGCCATCAAGTACCGCGACGACTACCGGCGAGCAGGCGTCCCGATGCTCCCCGTGGTCGCCTCCGTGCGCCGGGTGCTCGCGGAGTCAGTGGTCGACAGCTGGCTGATGGTGGCCGCGTCGCTCGTGCTCTGGCGCTGGGCCGGACCGGTGTACGGGGTGAGCGCGGCCGTTCTCGGCGCCGTGTTCCTGTACGAGGTGCACCGCCTCTACCACCTGTCCCGCGGCGCCGCCGCCGCGGACAAGCCCGTTACCATGCGGCTTTTCCACCTCTCGCTGGTCTACCTGACGCTGCTGTTCGCCGCGGTCGCGGTGGGCGCCCTGGTTCGCTAGAGATTTTCCTTATTGCCGGTTGAACCGGCGACGGGCGCCCTGCGTATAGCAGTATGGAGACGGCCCGCGGGCGGACCACATGACGCTCCCAACGTTTTAAGCCCGCGGGCCATTTTCGTGCGGCCGTGGCGTATCGTCACGCCCTGCGAAGCCGCCCGCACGCTGCGGATAGACTCCGGCGCGTGATCCTCATCGTGTCCGGGGTGGCCGGCAGCGGCAAGTCGACCGTCGGGGCACTGCTCGCCGGACGGCTGCGGTGGCGCTTCGCCGATGCCGACAACTTTCACTCCGATGCCAACGTGGCGAAGATGCACTCCGGCATCCCGCTGACCGACGAGGACCGGTGGCCATGGCTGCACGCGATCGGCGACTGGATGGACGACCGGATAGCCGCCAGGCAGTCCGGCGTGGTCGCCTGCTCCGCCTTGCGGCGGGCCTACCGGGACGTGCTGCTTTCCGGCCGGCCGCAGGCGACGATGGTCTTCCTTCAGGTCAGCAAGGACGTCCTGATGCGGCGGCTGACAACGCGGCCAGGGCACTTCTTCCCGCAGCGGCTCATGGAAAGCCAGCTGGAAACCCTGGAGCTGCCGGCGCCGGACGAGCGCGTGCAGACCGTGCTCGCCGAGGGCGAGCCCGCGCAGACCGCGGCCAAGATCATCGGCTTGCTGTGGCCGTATGGCGAGCCGGCCCTGGAGGGACCCGCGCTGCCTGGCGTGCTGTGACGTGCGTCGCCCACTGGGTGGCGCCGGCGTAGCCTGGGTGGGTGAAGCTGAAGCTGGACCTGCACGACATCTACAACCACGGGGACGAGATCGAGCGCGCGCTCAAGCGGGTCTTCGACGAGGCGGTCGCCAAGAAGGCGCCCATGATCGAGATCATCCCTGGCAAGGGGTCCGGCCAGCTCAAGAAGCACGTGCTGCGTTTCCTCGAGCGCAAGGACATCAAGCCGCTGTACCACCGGGTCGAGAAGGACTCCAAGAACTTCGGCCGCCTGTTCGTCCACTTCCGCTGGTAGCGAAGCGCTGCGCATCACCCGCTAGTTCAGGGCACGGCACGCGCTCTGCCATGGCGCTGTGCCGGGGCGGGCTCGACCGTGGCCCGGTGCCGGATACCCGTCTCATATCCCGGGACGGGGCTGCGCGCATAGGACCAGAAACGCATGTTTTTCCGGTCCTTTTGTCCCAGTTTGTCCTGCCGTTCGGGTCCTATGCCGTTCCGGGCACGCCAGCAGTGCCCGATATGGGTGGTTTGTGGACCGGTGTCAGGCGTTCAGCCGGGCCGCGATGCCGTCGAGCACGCAGTCGAGGCCGAACTCGAAGCGCTCATCCCGCGTCTCGGGCGAGTCCGGGTCTATGTTGAGATCGATGAGACGCGTGATGTGCGGATATCGGCCGGACTCGCGGATCCGGCGGCCGAACTCGGCGACGAGCTCGTCGATCTCCGCTCTGGTCAGGTCGGCGGTGGCCGCGGCGAACTCGCGTTCGTAGCGGGCTTCCTGCACCTCGCGCAGCGCGGCGCCTGTCACGTACGTTCCCACCGTCACCGTGAAGTTCATGATCGTTGCGGGCTCCAGCCCAAGTCCGTCGAACGCCGCGATCAGCCGTTCGGCGTTGCGGGCGTCGTTCGGGCCCGTCGGCGGCCCGCTGCCGAGGTAGTCGATGGCCCAC
>JASHXJ010000562.1 GCA_030043595.1 Trebonia sp. | reverse complement strand
CGAGCGCGACGGTGCCGGCCGGGTGGTCCATGCCGAGGTACGGGCGGGAGACCAGATCATCATGCTGCACCCGTCAGGGGAGGGTTACCGGTCGCCGCGTTCCCTCGGCGCGGTGACGAGCATGACGGTCGTGACGGTTGACGACGCCGACGAGCACTACGCGCGCAGTGTCGCGGCGGGCGCCGACATCGTGAAGGCGCCGGCCGACATGGCGTACGGGGTCCGCGAGTACGGTGCCCGCGACCCCGAAGGCCAGCTCTGGTACTTCCACGCTCCGCTCGCCTGACGTCGCCGGCCGGCGCCGGACGTCGCCTGACGTCGCCGGCCGGCGCCAGGAAGGCCGATTCAGCTCGCCAGCGGAGCCGCCGCGGCGGCCGGAGCGGGCGACGAGCTCGTGAGGCCCGCGCTGGCGGGGGAGCCGGGCAGGACACGCAGCGCGTCCGGCGGCAGGTACGCGTGCACCGGGGTGCCCTGGGCCAGGCCAGCCCGGTCGGCGTCCCCGTCGTTCTGCAGCAGCGCCTGGAGCGAGGCGCCCGTCGCGAGGCGGAGCATGACCTGGGTGGCGGCGCCGAGGAAGACGACCCGCTCCACCAGGGCCGGCACCCGGTTCTGGCCGGCGGAGCCGTGCTCCTCGACGCGGACCCGCTCCGGGCGGATGACCGCGTGCGCGGCATCGCCCGGCGCGGCCGGGCAGTCGTGCGATGTCAGGAGCGTGCTGTCGCCGAGCTTGAGCGTGGCATGGGAGCCGGCCGACCGCTCCGACACAGAAACGTCCATCAGGTTCGCCGCGCCGAGGAAGTCCGCCACGTAGGCGTCGGCGGGCTCCTCGTACACCTCGCGCGGGGTGCCGATCTGCGCGATCCGGCCGGCGTTCATCACCGCCAGCCGGTCGGACATCGTCAGCGCCTCCTCCTGGTCGTGCGTGACGTAGAGGAAGGTGATGCCGACGCGTTCCTGCAGCGCCTTGAGCTCGACCTTGAGCGTGCGGCGCAGCTTGGCGTCCAGCGCGCCGAGCGGCTCGTCGAGCAGCAGCACGGCCGGATTCAGCACCAGCGCGCGGGCGAGCGCGACGCGCTGCTGCTGGCCGCCGGACAGCTGCCCGGGCCGCCGGGAGGCGAACGAGGACATGGAAACCAGGTCCAGCGCGTCGCCGACCCGGGTCCGCAGCTCGGCCTTGGTCACCCGGGCGTGCCGCAGGCCGAAGGCCACGTTGTCGAACGCCGACAGGAACGGGAACAGCGCGTAGCTCTGGAAGACCGTGTTGACATTCCGCTTGTGCGCCGGCACCCCGGACACGTCGACGCCGTCCAGCAGGATGCGGCCGGCGGTCGGCTGCTCGAAGCCGGCGATCAGCCGCAGCGTGGTCGTCTTGCCGCACCCGGAAGGCCCGAGCAGCGAGAAGAACTCGCCGCTGGACACCAGCAGGTCGATGCTGTCGACCGCGGCGTGCCCGCCAGGCCCGCCAGGCCCGTCGGCCCCAGCGCTCCCGGTGCCCCCGGGACCCGCGCCGTCCGCGGTGACCTTGCCGAACCGCTTGGTCAGGCCCGTGAGCTCGATGCTGCCTCCGGCCATGCTGTCATCTCCGTCCCTGTGACCGCCTGTCCCTGGCGGAAGCGGGCTTCCAGTCGAACCCAAGCTGCCCGGCCGCGTACCGCATGGCGAGATCATAGGCTCGCGGCGGCTGCACGTCGGGATCATCCAGCGCGATTTGCACGGCCATGCCGTCAAGCAGCGCGGACAGCGTAATCGCGAACTCGTCGGCGTCGACGGGGGAGAACTCCCCGGCTTCCTGGCCGGCCAGCACGATCGTGCGGATGGCTTCCCGCCACCGCTCGTCGAACTTGCGGCGAACCGCCGCGACGCCGGGGTTGCGCGGCGACAGGGCCCACAGGTCGAGCCAGAGCAGCCACTCACCGCGCGGCAGCGGGTCCGTGTCGGGCAGGCACGTCATCGCGATCAGCTCGGTGAGCTGCCCGGCGGCCGCCGGAATCGCCGCGAGCCGCTGCACCCCGGTCGCGTACCAGGCGTCCTCGGCATAGCCGATCGCCTCGGTCAGCAGCTGGTCGCGGGTCTTGAAGTAGTAGATGACCAGCGCCGGGCTGGTCCCGGCGTGCTCGGCCACGTCGGCGATCCGCGTGTCGGCGTAGCCGCGTTCCATGATCACATCAAGCGCGGCGCGCAGCATCTGCTCCCGCCGCTGCTCGGCGGCTCCCGCCGCCTCCGCGTTGTCCGCAGGTCGCGTCATTGTCGCGTCATCGTCCCTCGTCCCGGCACCTTTCCGTCCCTGGCGCTGCCGGGCGCGGCCGCCCGGCTGGACCTTGTTCGTATCGTAGCAGCAATCTAGACTGAATGTTCAGTCAAACTTTGCGCGACCGCGGACCAAGGCGACACGCCGTGGACCAGGACGCGCAGCGAGACAAGGCACGGAAGGCAGGCAGACATGGCAGCGGAGTCCTTCGACGCGATCGTCGTCGGCGGCGGGCACAACGGGCTGGTGGCGGCCGCCTACCTGGCCAGGACCGGCGCGAGAACCCTTGTCCTCGAAGCCCGCCAGAGCACCGGCGGCGCCGCGACGACCGAGGCGCCGTGGCCGGAGGCACCGGATTTCCGCGTCACCCGCCTGTCCTACGTGATGTCACTGCTGCCGCCGACAATCCTGCAGGATCTGCAGCTGGACAAGCACGGCTACAA
>JASHXJ010000072.1 GCA_030043595.1 Trebonia sp. | reverse complement strand
CCGTGAGCACGAGCAGCTGCAGCCCGCTGATGACGATCAGCGACCTGGCGACGGCGAGGTTGCTCGACGTGGCGGCAAGCACCGCAGGCAGATTCGTCGTGAGATCGACGCCGCCCAGGGCGGAGGAGTTGGCCATCGAGGCGAGCAGTCCCGTGATGTTCGCGGAGACCGCGCTGAGGTCGCCGGCGGTGAATGCCGCCATGTCGGGCTGTGCGACCCAGCTGCCGCCGCCCACGGCCAGCGCGCCGCGGAATGCCGCCGGGCTTACCAGCAGCGGCCCGAACGTGGTGAACCCCGCGGCCGTGCCTGACCCGCTGGCCGGGATCGTGTTCAGCTGCCAGTAGGAGGCCGCGGGACCGGACAGCTGGCGCTGCGCGAACAGGCCGGTGATCGTGAACGTCACCAGCCTGCCGGAGAGGCGGTCGCGCAGCCGGAGCACGTCGCCGACCGACACGTGCAGCAGGGCGGCGGCGGTAGCGGGCAGCGCGGCCTGGACCGGTGCCGCTCCGCCGGGCGCCCCCGGCCAGTGGCCGGAGAGCAGGACGGCCCGCGTGCTGACGCCGCTCATCGCCGCGGCCTCGAGCAGCGGCGTGTTCCCCTGGCCGGTGCTGGCCGGCTGGGCGGGCAGCGCGCCGGACACCAGGCCGAGCGGGTCGGACCAGGAGGCCTCCCAGAAGCTGGACGGAACCCCGAGCAGCGCCGAGCTGATCGCGCTCTTCAGCGCCGTGCTGACCGGGGCCAGCGGGCTGCCGGCCAGCGTGACCTCGGCGCTCAGTGAGGTGCCCGGCGCCACCGCCAGGTCGTGCCTGACGGCTTGCGGCAGTGCCTGCCCGGCGAACACCGCGAGCGCGGAGCCGACGGCGGCGGCCACCAGTGTCGTCAGCGCCGCTGCGGCGAGGACCACCCAGTGCACGGTCATCCGTCGTGCTGGCAGCGGACCTCGCGGAGTTAGCACAATCCACAGGATTTCGCACCGGTCAGAACATAGGCAATTCGTTGCGGTAACAAAACAGTGCACTATGTTTGGGCCTCATGCCGACAATCCTCATCACCGGAGCCGCGGGGCACATCGCCGCCATGCTCAGATCCCGGCTCGCGCGCCCGGATCGCACGCTCCGCCTCCTGGACGTGGCGCCGGTGGCCGTCGGGCCAGGTGAGGAAGGGGTGCTCGCCTCGGTCACCGACATGACCGCGATGACGCGAGCCTGCGAGGGCGCGGACGCGGTCATCCACCTGGGCGGGATCCCGTCCGAGGCGCCGTGGGACCGCGTGCTTGACGTCAACATCAACGGCACCTACGTGGTCTTCGAGGCGGCGCGCCGGGCGGGCGTTCCCCGGGTGGTGTTCGCCTCGTCCAACCACGCGGTCGGGTTCAGCCCGCGGTCGCGGTACCCGGTGCCCGACTACGCGTTCCCCGCCCCGGACACCTACTACGGGGTCTCCAAGGCGGCGGGCGAGGCGCTGGCCGCGCTCTACAGCCGCCGGTACGGGATGGACGCGATCTGCGTCCGCATCCTGTCGTGCTTCACCCGGCCGACGAACGCCAGGATGCTGGCCACCTGGCTGTCGCCAGACGACGCCGGACGGCTTTTCGAGGCATGCCTGATCGCGCCGTCGCCTGGTTTCCGCGTGGTCTTCGGCGTCTCCGCCAACACGCGCGGCCCGTGGGTGTCGCTAGCCGAGGCGCGGGCGCTCGGCTACGAGCCCCGCGACGACGCCGAGGCATACGCCGCCGAGGTCATCGCCGCCCACGGCGATCTCGACCCCGCCGACCCGATGGCCCGCTACCTGGGCGGCGAGTTCACCTTCCCGGAGCTGGACGCGGACAACCTGAGCTAGCCGGGCGACCGCGGCCCCTACAGGCCGCCGAGAATCCCGCCGCCGCCGAATCCGCCGCCGTAGTTCTCGTGCTCGCGGTGCTCCTTCTCCTCGGCCTCGTGGATCCGGTCGATGCACACGGCGACGGCGATGACGAGCGCGTCGTCCGCGCCCGGCTCGACCTCGACCCCGTAGGTGTCGCGGATCCGGAACCACTGCCGGGAGATCCGCCCGACGACCCGGCCGTCGCCGGCGGTGAGCTGCCAGTCCTTGTCCACGAAGTTGCCGGTCGCCTCGAGCCGCTCGCCGCCGGCGAGGTCGATGAGGTAGCGGTGCCGCAGCGGTGAGAAGAACGCGGGCCGGACCGTGGCGATGACCCCGCCGCCGTCTTCGATGTCCATCGTGTCGCGCATCGCGAAGAACTTCTTGCGGATCAGCGCGCGGAGGTTGCCGTAGGCGTCCTTGAGCTCGAAGGTCTCGCGCAGGCTGAGCGCCTTCGCGTCGACGAAGAAGACCCGGTTCCCGCCCTCGTCCTCGATCCAGAAGTCAGCCTTGATGGAGAAGATCCGTTCCTGAACGAGATATCTCATGACATGAGGTTATATGCGCTAGTTCAGCCGGTGTTCAGCGCGACTCGCCGAGAGCCTCCCAGCGGGCGAGCATGCCGGCGATCTCGGTGTTCAGGAACTCGAAGAAGGCAGTGTGTGCCGCCATCCGGGCACCGGCCGGCGTGTCCGCGCCGACGAGGCCGATGCCCTCCCTGAGCAGGCTGGCCCAGCGGACCATGACCTGGCTTTGCAGCCGCATCACTTCGCTCCAGACGTCCGCGGGCATCCGGTAGTAGTCGCGGCGCGAGCCCGGCACCCGCTCCTTATGGATCAGGCCGACCCCGATCAGGTAGCGCACCGCGCCGGACACCGCGGCGGGGCTGATCTGCAGCATGCCGGCCAGGTCAGCGGCAGTGAGCCGGTCGGAGCCGGTGACGTGAAACGCCACGAAGACGCGCGCCGGCATGGCCGGGAACCCGGCCGCGACCAGCACCGAGGCGAACCGCTCGACGAACCGCAGCAGCGGGTCCGCCTCGTCATCACGGACTGCAACCATGTGATCGAGGATACAGCATTCCGAACATTCAGAAATTCCTGAATCTTGCTAGGCTGGTGCCATGGCGAACGCTATCGAGGCGGTCGGCCTGCGCAAGCAGTTCGGCCCGACCAGGGCGCTTGACGGCCTGGACCTGACCGTCCGCGGCGGTGAGGTGCACGCCTTCCTCGGCCCGAACGGCGCGGGCAAGACCACCACGATCCGCATCCTGCTCGGGCTGCTGCGCAAGGACGGCGGCGAGGTCACCCTGCTTGGCGGCGACCCGTGGCGGGACGCGACGACGCTGCACAGCAGGCTCGCCTACGTGCCCGGCGACGTCACGCTGTGGCCAGGGCTGACCGGCGGCGAGATCATCGACCTGCTCGCCCGGCTGCGCGGCGACGGCCACAACCCAAAGCGCCGCCAGGAGCTGATCGAGCGCTTCGACCTCGACCCGTCGAAGAAGGCCCGCGCCTACTCCAAGGGCAACAGGCAGAAGGTCGCGCTGGTCGCGGCCCTGGCCAGCGACGCGGAACTGCTCCTCCTCGACGAGCCGACCGCGGGTCTTGACCCGCTCATGGAGGCGACCTTCCGTGAGTGCGTGACGGCCGAGCGCCGCGACGGCCGGACCGTGCTGCTGTCCAGCCACATCCTCGCCGAGGCCGAGGCGCTCGCCGATCGCGTGACGATCATCCGCGCGGGCGCCACGGTGGAGACCGGCACGCTGGCCGACCTGCGGCACCTGACGCGCAGCACGATCGACGCCGAGCTGGCCGCGCCGCCCGCAATCGATACCATACCGGGTATACACGACGCGGTCCTCGACGGCACGCGCTTGCGCTGCGAGGTCGACAACGCCGCTCTCACCGAGGTGCTCCGCGCTCTCACTTCGGCTGGGGTCCGCACCCTCACCTGCCGCCCGCCGACCCTTGAGGAGCTTTTTCTCAGGCACTATTCCGAACGATCCGTGCCGGCTGCCCAGCCATGACCAGCTCGCTG
>JASHXJ010000561.1 GCA_030043595.1 Trebonia sp. | reverse complement strand
AGCTGCATCGTGTCCTTGAACAGGCACGGCCCTGCGGCGAACCCGGCGCCCGGCATGTCCGCGGCCCGCGGGTAGTCCTGGGTGAGCCCCTTGCGGATGCGCTCGAAGTCGAGCCCGCGGTCGTTGGCCATCATGTAGAACTGGTTGGCCGTCGCGAACTTGATGTAGCGCCACACGTTCGTGAAGAGCTTCGCCAGCTCGGCCTCTTCCGGCGAGAGCTCCACGATGGCCTCCGTCAGCAGGCCGAACAGCCTGGACGCGCGCTCCATGCCCCGGGGCGAGCGCGCGGAGACGATCTGCGGCAGCTCGAACAGCTCGGTCATGGCCTTGCCTCGGCGATCCGCTCCGGGCAGAACGCCACCTCGATCTCGGCGCCCAGGCCGGCGACCATCTTCTCCACCAGGGCCGTGACGCCGGGGAAGACCGTGGACCGCAGCACGAGCAGCTGGCCGTCCCGCAGGTAGCGCGCGCAGCCGCCAAGGGCGGTCGGGATCGCCTGCTGGTCGGGGTTGAGGTGCTCATCGACCGGCGTTCCGATCACGACGACCACGTGCTCGGCGGAGCCCACGATCGAGGGGTCGGCCGAGGCACGCAGCTGGCCGGAGTCGACCACCCGCTGGAGCACCTCGACGGCGCCAGGCTCGTCGAACGGCAGCCTGCCCGCGTTCACCATGGCGACGGCGGCCTCACTCACGTCGAAGATACCCACCCGGGCGCCGCGATCGGCGAACGCGATTGCCAGCGGCAGGCCGACGTGGCCACATCCTCCGATGACAACCACATCGCGGTCGAACCGGTCGCCTGCTGGCGATCCCGCCATCGCTCATACCTCCGCTAGTTGTAACCGCGTTGTAATCGCACGTGCCGACTGGTGAGCCCGGGCACTTACCCTACCGGGATTACTGCGCGTATTCCGACGTTCAGGGGATAAACCGAACGATCCGTGGCGCCTGCTTTCGCGGCAGCTGGGACCCTGGCGGTTGATGTCCGAATCGCAGGTCAGACGCGTGCGGGCCACGATCGACGAAAGTACTCTACAGCGGCCTGTGCATGCCCGTTCGCGGCGGCGCCAGCGGCGGCACCGCGGTCATGACATCTGTTACCAATCCGTGGCTATGTATTTGGTCTCCGTGTACTCGAGCAGCCCCTCGTGCGCCCCCTCGCGGCCGATACCCGATTGCTTAACGCCGCCGAAGGGCGCGGCCGGGTCCGAGACCAGGCCCCGGTTAAGCCCGATCATGCCCGCTTCCAGTGCTTCCGACACCCGCAGCCCGCGGCGCAGGTCGCGCGTGTACACGTAGGAAACCAGGCCGAACTCGGTCGCGTTCGCCCAGCGGATGGCGTCGGCCTCGTCGGTGAACCGGACCACGGGGGCGACCGGGCCGAAGATCTCGGTGGACAGGATCGCCGCCTCGGCGGGCACGTCGTCGATCAGCGTCGGCTCGTAGAAGTACCCGCGCCGCCGCGGCGCCCGGCCGCCGGTGACGACCGTGCCGCCGGAGTCCGCCGCCTCGCTCACGAGCTCGGCGACCTTGGTCCTGGTGGGCTGGTTGACGAGCGGCCCGACTTCGGTGGACTCCTCCAGGCCCGGGCCGACCACCAGGCCGGCCAGCCGGCGGGAGAATGCCGCGGTGAACTCGCCGGCGACCGCCTCGTGCACGTAGAACCGGTTGGCGGCGGTGCAGGCCTCGCCGCCGTTGCGCATCTTCGCGATCAGCGCGCCCTCGACCGCGGCCGGGATGTCGGCGTCCTCGAAGATGATGAAGGGCGCGTTGCCGCCCAGCTCCATCGAGCAGTTCACCACGGACTCGGCCGCCTCGCGCAGCAGGATGCGGCCGACCTCGGTGGACCCGGTGAAGGACAGCTTGCGGACCCGGGGGTCGTTCAGCATGGCCGCGACCGTGGCGCCCGACTTCCTGGACGTGAGCACGTTGACCACGCCGTCCGGCACCCCCGCCGCGGACAGCAGCCCGGCGATCGCCAGCGCGGTGAGCGGCGTTTCCCCGGCCGGCTTGAGCACCACCGTGCAGCCGGCCGCCAGCGCGGGGCCGATCTTCCTTGTGGCCATCGCCGCCGGGAAGTTCCACGGCGTGACGAGGACGGCGACGCCGATCGGCTGCCGCACCGTCATGATCCGGTTCGCGCCCGACGGCGCCCGCATGAGCGTCCCCTCGATACGGACCGCCTCTTCGGCGTACCAGCGGAAGAACTCGGCCGCGTAGGCGGCCTCCCCGCGCGCGTCGCGCAGCGACTTGCCGTTCTCCAGCGACATCAGCCTGGCCAGCGACTCGGACCGCTCGGTCATGAGCTCGAAGGCGCGGCGCAGGATCTCCCCCCGCTGCCTGGGCGGCGTCGCCGCCCAGGCAGGCAGCGCGGCGTGTGCCGCGCCCACCGCGTCCAGGGCGTCCTCGACCGTGCCGTCGGCGACCTCGGTGATGCTTTCCTCAGTGGCCGGGTCCAGCACCGGGAACGTCGCGCCGCCACGTCCGGCGCCCCACTCGCCCCCGATCAGCAGCCCGGTGGGCACGTCGATGCCGGTAATCGCGGTCAGGTCGGCTGTCATGCGTCGCTCACTTCACTTCTGCAGGGCCTTGACGACTGTTTGCGTGATCCTGTCCACCGAGGGTACGACGTGGTCTTCCAGCGCGTCAGCGGCGGGGAGCGGGATGTGCGGCGTGGTGATCCGCGTGATCGGGCCGGTCAGCGCGCCCCACGC
>JASHXJ010000560.1 GCA_030043595.1 Trebonia sp. | reverse complement strand
GATATGTCGTGCCGGACACATACAAAGGTCCCGCATGCATACAAAGAGGGCGCCGGAGTTTTACAGCGCCGCTGAGGCGCCCGGGACTGATGGAGCTAGCGCGGGTTCCGGCGCCGGGTTAGCATCCCGGCAAGAGCGTCCGCGGGCGATGGGAGTCGTGTCGTGCGCGTGTCCTGGACTGCCCGGCCGGTCAGCGCGCTGGCGCTGAGTGCGCTGGCGGCACTCAGCGCCTTCGGCGCGGCCGGGGCCGCCCGGGCGGAGGCATCGCCGCCGGTTACTCCTGCCATCTCGACGTCATACACCGTGCTCGGCGACCTTTTGGGGGTGGCGGCCCCGTCGGCCAGCAATGCATGGGCGGTTGGTTACACGACCAAACCCGACGGCTCCGATCGACGACCCTTGCTGCTGCACTGGAACGGCAGGGCATGGTCGCAGGTGGCCGTCCGGGGAGTCCCGGAGGGGCAGCTCACCGCGGTTACCGCGGTTTCCGCGACCGACGTGTGGGCGGTTGGGACCAACTGCTGCTCCGGTCCGGGCGGAGTCGTGATCCTGCACTGGAACGGCAAGACATGGAGCCAGGTGACAGCGAACTTGTCGACTCCCGGGTTCATGGGAGAATCGGTGGCAGCGACCGCGCATGACGTCTGGGTGGCCGCCTATAACGGCAGCGCAAGCGACTTCCTGCACCTGACCGGCGGCCGGTGGTATGTGGTCCCCGCCAGCTTGCCGCAGTTCTACGACGTGACCAGCGTCGCGGTGGTCAGCCCCTCGCAAGCGTGGGCGAGCGGCCTATTCGGCAGCACCTTCCAGTACAGCTTCCTCATGCGGTGGAACGGTTCGGTCTGGAAGCGAGTTGCGGACCCGATGGCGAAGGTGATCACCAATGGGCTGGCCAGCGGGCCGGGCGGGACCCTCTGGGCGGTCGGGTACAAAGCGGGCGACCTCTTGGACCTCGGCTCCGTGAGCATGCGGTGGGATGGCAAGAGGTGGCATCTGCTGGCCCTCCCGAGCATCGGGGGGTTCGGGGGAGCCGCATTCATACCCGGCGGGACGGCATGGGCGGCCGGCTGGGACACCGATCTGTATCCGTATCCGGTCATCGCACGCTGGACGGGAAGTACCTGGCTGCCGCAGGCAGCGCTCCTCAGTATCAACGGTCAGCTGTCTGCCGTGGCCGCCACGTCGGCTCGTAACGCGTGGGCAGTCGGCAATGTCAACGCCGGGACCCTGATCCTGCACTGGAACGGGAAGGCCTGGAGCTAGCGCAGCGCCGGGATGATCTCGTCGCCGTAGGCCGCCAGCGTGTTCTCCTCGTCGTCGTGCATCAGGTACAGCGCGAACTGGTCCGCGCCGATCTCGGCCAGCTCGCGCAGCCGCGCGACATGCGAGGACGCCGGGCCGATCAGGCAGAACCTGTCGACGATCTCGTCCGGCACGAACTCAGCCGACGGGTTCCCCGCCTGCCCGTGATGCGAGTAGTCGTACCCCGAGCGCTTTTCGATGTAGTCCGTCAGCGCGTGCGGGATCGTCCCGTCCGCGCCGTACCGGGCGACCAGGTCCGCGACGTGATTGCCGACCATCCCGCCGAACCATCGCAGCTGCTCCCGCTGGTGCCCCAGGTCCGTGCCGACGTAGGCCGGCGCGGCGACGCACATGGTGATCGCCGCGGGGTCCCGGCCCGCGGCCAGGGCCGCCGCGCGCACCGAGCCGAACGTCCAGCGGGCGATGTCCGGGTCCGCGGTCTGCAGGATGAACCCGTCGGCCTGCTCGCCGGCCAGCCGCAGCGCCTTCGGCCCGTACCCCGCCATCCACACCGGCAGGGAAGCCCCCTCCCGCACCCACGGGATGCGCAGCGGCTGGCCGTGGTGGATCACCTCAGATCCTTCGGCGAGACCTTTGATCACCGCCATCGCGGCCGACAGGGTGTCGATGGACACCGGGGGCAGCCCGATGTAGCGCCGCGCCGAGTCGCCGCGGCCGATGCCGCAGATCGTGCGGTTGCCGTACTCGTCGTTGAGCGTCGCGAACATCGACGCCAGCACGGACCAGTCCCGCGTTCCCGGGTTGGTCACCATCGGCCCGACGATCATCGACGACGTCTCGGCGAGGATCCGCGGGAACAGGACGAACGTCTCCTGCCACAGCACGTGGGAGTCGAACGTCCACCCGTATCCGAACCCCGCGCCCTCGGCCAGCCTCATCATCGCGACGACCCCGCTGGCGGGCGGATTGGGCTGCAGCACCACCCCGAACTTCATGGTTCCCCTGTTCAGACGAGATACTGATTGAGCGCTCGCGGGAGGAAGCTGCCGTGCCCGGGGGAGCCCCTGAACTCCCCGTCCGCGACGACGACCTGGCCGCGGGAGATCGTGACCGCGACCTTGCCGGTGATCTCCATCCCCTCGTAGGCCGAGTAGTCGACGTTCATGTGGTGCGTGGCGACCGAGAGCGTCTGCCGCGCGGCCGGGTCGTAGATGACGATGTCGGCGTCTGCGCCCGCCACGATCGCGCCCTTGCGCGGGTACAGCCCGAACATCCGCGCCGGTGTCGTCGCGCAGGTCTCCACCCAGCGCGGCAGCGTGATCTCCCCGGCGACCACCCCCTGGTGCAGCAGGTCCATCCGGTGCTCCACGCCAGGGATCCCGTTGGGGATCTTCGCAAAGTCTCCCCGTCCGAGCTCCTTCTGTTCTTTGAAGCAGAACGGGCAGTGGTCGGTCGACACGACACACAGATCGTTGGTCCGGAGCCCGCGCCACAGGGCGGCGGAATGATCCCGGGTCCGCAGCGGCGGCGAGCAGACGAACTTGGCGCCCTCGAAGTCCGGCCTGGCCAGGTCGTCAAGGGACAGGTAGAGGTACTGCGGGCAGGTCTCGGCGAACACGTTCTGGCCGGTGTCGCGGGCTTGCGTCACCGCGTCCAGTGCGTGCGCCGCGGACAGGTGCACGATGTACAGCGGACAGCCGGCCACCTTCGCCAGCGTGATCGCGCGGCCGGTCGCCTCGCCCTCGAGTTCGGGCGGGCGGGTCAGGCCGTGGTCGATCGGGTCGGTGCGTCCGGCCGCGAGGGCCTGCGCGACGAGCTGGTCGATCGCGATCCCGTTCTCCGCGTGCATCATGATCGTCGCGCCGGTCCGCCGCGCCTGCTGCATCGCGAGCAGGATCTCCCCGTCGGTCGCGTAGAACACGCCGGGGTAGGCCATGAACATCTTGAAGCTGGTCACCCCGGCGCCGATGCAGGCGTCCATCTCCTTGAGCGTGGCCTCGTTGACGTCGGAGACGATCATGTGGAAGCCGTAGTCGATCGCGCAGTTGCCGTCGGCCTTCTCGTGCCATTTGTCGAGCGCGGCGAGCAGGCCGGTGCCCTTGGCCTGCACGGCGAAGTCGATGATCGTCGTGGTGCCGCCCCACGCGGCGGCCTTCGTCCCGGTCTCGAACGTGTCCGTGGAGAACGTGCCGCCGAACGGCATCTCCATGTGCGTGTGCGCGTCGATCCCGCCCGGGATGACGTACATCCCGGTGGCGTCGATGATCTCCTCGGCCCGTCCGAGGTCCGGGACGTTGAGAACGCGCCCGATGACCGCGGTGATCTTCTCGCCCTCGACGAGCACGTCGGCGTCGAGGGTGCCCTCGGCGGTGACGACGGTGCCGCCGGTGATGAGGATGCTCATGGCTGCACC
>JASHXJ010000559.1 GCA_030043595.1 Trebonia sp. | reverse complement strand
GGCGATCAGGGTCAGGTCCGTGATCGCGGCGGGGATGCCGCTGCTCGACGGGACTGACGCCGGCCGGCCCGAAGGGCCGGCCTGCTGCGCTGACGGCATGACCGAGACCTGCACGGAGTCGTGATGTCCGTGGTAGCAGCCCTCCACCTTGATGATCAGGTCCCGGCCGGTGTAAGAGCGCATCAGGTGCACCGCGTCCATGGTGGCCTCGGTGCCCGAGTTGGCGAACCGCCACTGCGGGAGGCTGAAGCGGCGCGCCAGCTCCGCGGCGACCACGATGGCGTCCGGCGTGGGCTGGGCGAAGTGCGTACCGCGGCCCGCCTGCTCGCGGACCGCGCGCACGATCGCCGGGTGGGCGTGCCCGGCCAGCGCCGCGCCGTACCCCCCGTGCAGGTCGACGTACTCGTTGCCGTCCGCGTCGTAGACCCTGGAGCCGGCCCCGTGGCTCAGCCAGACCGGCTGCGGCTGGGTGATCTGCCAGCTCGAGGTGACACCGCCGGCGAGGTGCTCGCGGGCCTGGGCGGCCAGCCGTGCCGAGACGGGCTGGCGGCGGACGAAAACTTCCTCTTGCTCGGCGATGATGGTGGAAAGCTTGCTGTCGGCCTGGGTGAGCACCGCGCCGTCCTCTCATTGACTGAATGTTCAGTCTAATTCTGGAGGGGGGCGCGAGCAAGAGAGTGAGTGCGCGGACGGTACGGTTTGCACGTGAGCATCTACGACATTCCGGTCAAGACCCTGGCTGGCAAAGACTCCTCGCTCGGCGACCACGCGGGCAAGACGCTGCTCGTGGTGAATGTCGCCTCCAAGTGCGGGCTGACCCCGCAGTACACGGCGCTCGAGGCGCTGCACGAGCGGCTGAGCGGGCACGGCTTCTCCGTGGTCGGCTTCCCGTGCAACCAGTTCGGCGGGCAGGAGCCGGGAACGGCCGAGGAGATCGCCGAATTCTGCTCGGCCAGCTACGGGGTCACGTTCCCCCTGTTCGAGAAGATCGAGGTCAACGGGCCCGGGCGGCACCCGGTCTACACCGAGCTGACCGCGTTCCCCGACGGCAGCGGCGAGGCCGGCGACATCCAGTGGAATTTCGAGAAGTTCCTGCTCCGCCCCGACGGCACGATCGCCGCCCGGTTCCGGCCGCGGACGGCGCCCGACGACCCCGGCGTGCTCGCCGCGATCGAGGAGAACCTCCCGCAGATTTAAGCCCCGCGCACATTGCACGGGGTGCGGCAGCGGGTCTAACGTCCGCGACATGACGACGTTTGTTCTGGTGCACGGGGCCTGGGGCGGCTCGTACGGGTTCCGCGCCGTGCGCGGGCCGCTGCGCGAGGCCGGGCACGAGGTGTTCACGCCGAGCCTGACCGGGATCGGCGAGCGCGCCCACCTGGCGAGCCCTCAGGTCAGCCTGACTACCCACGTCACCGACGTGGTGAACACGATCCTCTACGAGGACCTGGAAGACATCGTGCTGCTCGGCTACTCCTACGGCGGCATGGTGGTGACCGGGACGCTCGCATACGTCGCGGAGCGGGTCGCCCACCTCGTGTACCTGGACGCGTTCCTGCCCGCCGACGGCGAGTCGCTGAACGACCTCGCGGGCGCCGGGTACGGAATCGGCGCCATCGGGCCGGGCGGCGAGTGGCTGGTGCCGCCACTGGCCCGCGCCCTGCACAACCCGGTGGAAGCCGAGTGGTTCACCGCGCGCCGCTCCCCGCACCCGGTCGGCTGCTTCACCGAGCCGGTCCGGCTCAGCAAGCCGCTCGAGGACTACCCGTTCACCCGTACCTACGTCAAGGCGACCGACGAGCCGCGGCCGGAGCCCGGCGGCAGGCCCAGCCCGTTCTGGCGGGCGGCCGACCGGGCCAGAACCGACCCCGCCTGGCGCTACCGGGAGATCGACACCGACCACATGATCCCGGTCAACCGGCCGGCCGAGCTCGCCGCGCTCCTGCTGGAGCTGACCTAGCGACTCCCGGCGCGACGCGCGATCGCTCTCCTACAGTTCCGGTGCCGTGGGCTCGGCGCGCTGCACGCGGGCTAGCTGAGCGGACGGGCGGAACGGGTAGATCAGCAGCTTGTGATAGCCGAGCCGGTACACGTACATAAGGAAGAGGTGCAGCTCGTTGAGCGCCTCGGCCTCCAGCCGGCGGGCCAGCCGCGGCAGGTCCTCGTCGGCATAGCCGCGGACGTGCTGCGTGGCGGGGTGCGCCTGCAGGGCCGCGCGCACCCGCGCCGGCGTGGTGTCGAGGCTGATCATCCGCTCCACGCTGATCTTGTGCGTGATGGAGCTGCGCCACCCCTCCAGGATGGCCAGGGCCTGGGTGTCGCGCAGCCGCGCCGAGACCTGGTTGTGGTAGTAGATCACAGCGTCCGATATCCACCGCGGCTTGGGCGACGCCGCCCTGATCCTGGTATCGCACCAGTCCTCCATGTCGTCGCCCATCCGGTCGTACAGGCGGCTGAACGGGAGCGTCAGCGGGCCGGACAGTGTCCTCGGGAGCATGTCCCGGTCACGCTGGGGCGGGAATTTCCTAAACCACAGTCCGCCCGGCACGATGATCCCGAAATATGCCGCGTGATCATGGTGGCTGGCGGCGACAATGAGCAGGCCCGCCGCGGTCGACACGACGGCCGTGGCCAGCACGATGAAAATGGCCCAGTACCGGGCGTGCGGCCCGAAGGCGGGCCCGATCTTCCGGCAGCGCAGCCGCAAGAATCCCCAGGACAGGATGATCGACAGGGCAAATGTCCCGACAGCACCGACCACCGTGCCAGCCATGCGGCGCCCCCTCGCCTCGCGCCTGTGCCAGCACAGGCGACCGCCTCCCGAGGAATATGTTGTGGGCAATTAGTAATGTATCTAGGCTTTATTCTCCTATAC
>JASHXJ010000558.1 GCA_030043595.1 Trebonia sp. | reverse complement strand
TCAGGACGCCGCCGTCGGCCTGCAGCGAGACTGCCTCGCGCTCCACCACCGTGTCCGTGCCCGCCGGCATCGGGTCACCCGTGTCGATCCACGAGAACGCCGAAGCGGCCAGCCGCAGCTCCGCCGCGCCGCCACCAGCCGCCGCGCCGCCGGCGCTGGCGGCAGCGGCGGCTATCGCGATGCCGTCCATGGCGGCGCAGTCGCAGCGCGGTGACGGCCAGCGGGCGTGCAGCGGGGCGGCCGTCACCCGCCCGAGCCCGGCGGCGATGGGCACCTGCTCCACGACTGGCCCGGCGAGCCAGCCGGCCCGCGCGCACGCGTCCATCCACAGCGCGTAAGCGGCCTGCGGGCTCGGACGGCCTTCCGTGCTCATGGCGCGAGCCGCTGCAGACCTGTGTAGACGTTCATCGACGGGCCGCGCAGGAAGCCGACGAGCGTGAGGCCCGCCTCTTCGGCCAGGTCGGCGGCGAGCGAGGAGGGCGCGGAGACCGCGGCGAGCAGCGGTATCCCGGCCAGCACCGCCTTCTGGACCAGCTCGAACGAGGCACGGCCGCTGACAAGCAGCACGCACCCGGCCAGCGGCAGCTTGTCGTTGAGCAGCGCCCAGCCGACGATCTTGTCGACGGCGTTGTGCCTGCCCACGTCCTCGCGGACCGCGATCAGGTCGCCAGCGGCGGTGAACAGGCCCGCGGCATGCAGGCCGCCGGTGCGGGAGAACACCCGCTGTGCGTCACGCAGCCGGTCCGGCAGCGTCGCGAGCACCGCGGGGTCGAACCGGGTCTGGTCGGCGGCGAGCGGCGCGTGCGGCAGCACGCAGATGTCCTCGATGCTCGTCTTGCCGCAGATGCCGCACGCGCTCGTGGTCATGAAGTTGCGGCGCGCGCCCATTGGCACCGTCGCGCCGGCGGCGAGCTTGACGTCGGCGATGTTGCCGAGCCCGTCGTGGTCGCCGTGGCCGCAGGAGGTGCCATCGCAGAGCTTGATCTCGGCGATGTCGCCGGGGGAGCGGATCACCGCCTCGCTCACCAGGAACCCGGCCGCGAGCTCGATGTCGTCGCCGGGAGTGCGCATGGTCATGCTCAGCGCCTCGCCGTCCACCCGGATCCCGAGCGGTTCCTCGGCGGCCAGCAGGTCGGCGCGCGCGTCGGCCCGCCCGGGACCGCCCTGCGACTCACCGGGCACCGTCAACCGCACCACGCGCCGCCGTGCCGTCCGCCCGGACATGCTCCGTCCTTCCCGCATATCGCCCGATGTTCAGCGTAACGCCGACAGCCAAGCGCGCACGATCGGCGGACGGCCCAAACAGGCGGCACGGTTCGTTCGGAGCCTTGATCTGAATCCTTTGATTTTTATATGGTCTAGACCATATGGACATGGCCCCCGGCGACCCCCGGGGTCCGTGCCCGGTGTCCTGGTGTCCGATAATTTCCCCGGGGAGTGGGAAGCGCCCGAGGACCTTGGGCTCTGGTCACGAGCCGTAACGGTGAGGAGATTGGTACTGTGAGCATTCGAGTGGGAATCAACGGGTTCGGGCGCATCGGCCGGAACTTCTGGAAAGCCGTCAACAGCCCAGGGACCGACCGCGGCATCGAGATCGTCGCCGCGAACGACCTCGGTGACGTCGCGACGATGGCGCACCTGCTCAAGTACGACACCGTCATGGGCAACCTGAAAGCGCCGGTGAGCGTCTCCGGCGACACCATCGTCGTCGGCGACAAGTCGATACAGATCCTCGCGGAAAAGGACCCCGCCCTGCTGCCCTGGGGCGAGCTAGGGGTCGACATCGTCGTCGAGTCGACGGGGCGGTTCACCAACGGCAAGCAGGCCGCGGCGCACATCGAGGGCGGCGCCAAGAAGGTGATCATCTCCGCCCCGGCCAAGGACGAGGACATCACGATCGTGATGGGGGTCAACGACGGCAAGTACGACCCCGCCCGCCACAACATCCTCTCCAACGCCTCGTGTACCACGAACTGCGTGGCGCCGATGGCTAAGGTGCTGCTGGACAGCTTCGGCATCGTCAAGGGCCTGATGACGACGGTGCACGCCTACACCCAGGACCAGATGCTGCAGGACGGGCCGCACAAGGACCTGCGCCGGGCGCGCGCCGCCGCGCAGAACATCGTGCCCACCTCCACGGGCGCCGCCAAGGCGACCGCGCTGGTGATCCCAGAGCTCAAGGGCAAGCTGGACGGCTACTCGCTGCGCGTCCCCGTGATCACCGGGTCGATCACCGACCTGGTCGTCGAGCTCGGCACCGAGGCCACCAAGGACGAGGTCAACGCCGCGTTCCTGGCCGCCGCCGAAGGCGACCTGAAGGGCATCCTCTTCTACACCGAAGACCCGATCGTGTCCTCCGACATCATCGGCTCCCCGGCCTCGTGCACGTTCGACGCGTCGATCACGATGGCGTACGGCAACCAGGTGAAGGTGTTCGGCTGGTACGACAATGAGTGGGGCTACTCGTGCCGGCTCGCCGACCTCACCGCGCTCGTCGCTTCCAGGCTGGGTTAGCCATGCGATCCGTCGATGACATCGAGGTGACCGGCCGGCGGGTGCTGGTGCGCTCGGACCTGAACGTGCCGCTGGACATGTCGGGCAGCGGGGCAATCACCGATGACCTGCGGATCCGCGCCAGCCTGCCGGTGATCAGGAAGCTCTCCGACCGCGGCGCCCGCGTCATCGTCCTCGCGCACCTCGGCCGTCCGAAGGGTGCCGACTTCGCCGAGCGGGCGGCAGGCGGCCCGTCGCTCGCCGTGGTCGCGTCCCGGCTCGGCGAGCTGCTCGGCAAGCCGGTCGCGTTCGCGGCCGACCTGGTAGGCCCGTCGGCGGAGGCGACCGTGGACGGGCTGGAGGCCGGCGACGTGGCCCTGCTGGAGAACGTTCGCTTCGAGCCCGCGGAGACTTCTAAGGATGATTCCGAACGGTCCCGGCTTGCTGCCAGGCTCGCCGGCTTCGGCGATCTCTACGTGGGTGACGGGTTCGGGGCGGTGCACCGCAAGCACGCGTCGGTCTACGACCTGCCGCTGCGGCTGCCGCACGCCGCCGGGGACCTGGTGATCGCCGAGGTGGCCGTGCTGCGACGGCTGACTGAGAACCCGGCCCGGCCGTACGTCGTCATCCTTGGCGGGTCGAAGGTGTCGGACAAGCTCGGCGTCATCGGGAACCTGCTCGGCCTGGCCGACCGGCTGCTGATCGGCGGCGGGATGGGGTATACGTTCCTCGCGGCGCTCGGGTACGGGGTCGGGCATTCCCTGCTCGAGGCAGATCAGATCGAGTCGGTGCGCGGGGTGCTCGCGGAGGCCGAGCGGCGCGGGGTCGAGATCGTGCTGCCGACCGACATCGTGGCGGCGACGCACTTGGCTGCGGACGCGCAGTCAGTCGTCGTTCCGGCCGACGCGATCCCGGCGGACCGGGAGGGCGTGGACATCGGGCCGGACACCCGCGCGCTGTTCGCGGCCAAGCTGATCGACGCCAGGACCGTGTTCTGGAACGGGCCGGTTGGCGTCTTCGAGTTCCCCGCCTTCGCGGCGGGCACCCGGGCGGTCGCCGAGGAGCTGACGAAGGTCGACGGGCTGACCGTGGTCGGCGGCGGCGATTCGGCGGCCGCGGTGCGCTCGTTCGGGCTCGCGGAGGGCGCCTTCGGGCACATCTCGACGGGTGGCGGCGCGTCGCTCGAGTACCTCGAGGGCAAGACGCTGCCCGGTCTGGTTGCATTGGAATCGTGACCGACAAGACGCTGCCCTTGATCGCGGGCAACTGGAAGATGAACTGCAACCACCTCGAGGCGATCGCCCTGGTGCAGAAGCTGGCGTTCATGCTGACGCCCAAGGACTTCACGTTCGTCGAGGTGGTCGTGCTCCCGCCGTTCACCGACCTGCGCAGCGTGCAGACACTGATCGACGGCGACAAGCTGCGGATCGGGTTCGGCGCGCAGGACCTGTCGCCGTTCACCAAGGGCGCCTACACCGGGGACATCTCCGGCCCGATGCTCGCGAAGCTCGGCTGCTCCTACGTGCTCGCCGGGCACTCCGAACGACGGCAGTACCACCACGAGGACGACGCGCTGGTGAACGCCAAGGTCCGCGCCGCCCTCGCGGTCTCCATCACGCCGATCCTGTGCGTGGGGGAGAACATCGAGGTCCGCACGGCAGGCGGGCACGTGGAGTTCGTGCTCGGCCAGCTTGACGGGTCCCTGGTCAAGGTGCCCGCCGAGACCGTGGCGTCGATGGTGATCGCCTACGAGCCGGTATGGGCCATCGGAACCGGCGAGGTCGCCAGCCCGGACGACGCGCAGCAGATGTGCGCCGCGATCAGGGAGCGGATTTCGGCGGTCCACGGTGCCCAGTCGGCGGCGAGTGTGCGTATTCTGTATGGCGGGTCCGTTAAGGACGATAACATCGCGCCTATCATGGCGCAGCCGGACGTGGACGGCGTGCTAGTCGGCGGCGCCAGCCTGGACGCCGGACAGTTCACGTCGATCTGCCGGTACCGTGAGCTGGCCGCGGGCCGGTAGACCGCTACGTCGCCTCAAGGTGTAAGGGGAAAGATGGAGATCGCGCTAGCAGTGATCCTGATCATCACGAGCCTCGTGATGGTCGTGCTCGTTCTCCTGCACAAGGGCAAGGGCGGCGGCCTGTCCGACCTGTTCGGCGGCGGGGTGTCATCGACTCTCGGCTCGTCCTCGGTCGTGGAACGGAACCTGGACCGGATCACGATATTCTTCGGTGTTCTGTGGTTTGTCTGCATCGTCGCCCTTGGCTGGCTCGTCAACCACTAACTGGATGTATCTGCAGCAGGGTCCGGAGGATCTTGTTATGCAACTGGTTAAGCTAAGGCGATGCCCCTTCCTGTGACAAGAGGTGGTCTGTGAGTAGTGGCAACGCGATCCGCGGAAGCAGGGTAGGCGCCGGCCCGATGGGCGAGGCGGAGCGTGGCGAGGCCGCGCCTCGGGTGTGGGTGTCGTTCTGGTGCTCCAACGGGCATGAGACCAAGCCGAGCTTCGCGTCCGACGCCGCCGTCCCCGAGCAGTGGGAGTGCCCGCGGTGCGGCTTCCCGGCAGGTCAGGACCAGCACAACCCGCCCGCGCCGCCGCGTGTCGAGCCGTACAAGACCCACCTCGCGTACGTGAAGGAGCGGCGCACCGACGCCGACGGCGAGGCGATCCTCGCCGAGGCCCTGCAGCGCCTGCGCAGCGGCGTGTAAGTTTCCAGCGCTAGCGACGTCAGTCCCCCGGGCAGCCAGCTGGCCGGGGGACTGACGTTCAGTCCACTTCGGTGCCGTAGACGACGACGTTGCTGAGGTAGTGGCCGGTCGCGGCGTCGAAGACGCCGCCGCAGGTGATGAGGCGCAGCTCAGCGTCGGGCGTGGCGCCATACACGGCTTCGGTGGGAAATTTGTCCTTGAGGTATGTCTGCACCGCGGTGACACGGAACTCGACCGTGGTCCCGTCGGCGCGCCGGACGTAGACGTGGTCGCCTGGGCGCAGCTCTGAGAGCCGGAAGAACACGCCGGGACCCGTCACCGAGTCGATGTGACCCACGATGATGGCCGGGCCGATGGCCCCCGGCCGCGGGCTCCCTGTGTACCACCCCGCCACGGCCGTCGTCGACGGTACCTGCAACGTGCCGTCCGCGTTCAGGCCCAGCGTGACCAGCTTGGTCTGCACCCCGATCAGCGGGATGATCAGCGAAACGGGCTTCGCGACCGGGGGAGCGGGCTTATCCAGCTGCTCCTGGGGAGGGGCGACAATCGGCCCGGTGGGCACGGGAAGGGCCGCCACGCCTGCCGGGGGCGGCCGCAGGGCCGGAGTCGAGTGCCGGGTCAGCAGCAGGCCGGCGGTTCCGCCCGCGATCACCAGCAGGCCGGCCGCGAACACGACGCCGGCCGGCCTGCGGATGAGCACCGTCAGCCCTTAGCGGTCAGCCTGCGGCGGCGCAGCCGCAGCCCGCTGGCCAGGGTAACCAGGATCCCGGCTCCGATGAGCGCGAGCCAGGGCAGCGGCACGCCAGAGCCGTGCGACGCCGTGCCGCCGAATCCCGTGGAGACGCCCCCAACGGGAGCCACGCCGGCCCCTGCTGCGTCCAGGACGTTTTCGATCAGGATGCTGTTATCAGGTCCGGATATGACGATCTCCGTGTGGACCTGGCCTGCGGTCAGCGGGACGTACAGGCTCCCCACCCCGCCAGGACCGGTCGCGGTCATGGTCCACGGGCCAGCCGGGATGGCCGCCTGGGGACTGACGGTCCCAGGCGCCGCGCCGGTCACGATGTCCCCCGCGGTGCCCTTGGCGCAACTGCAGTGGAAGGTCACCTTCTGCTGGTTGAGGTCCGCCTGGATCACCCGGACGAACGCCTTGCCCGATGGCGTCGTCAGGTTGTTGTCGATGACCTGCAGTGACCCCGCCTGGGCGCTCGTCCTGAGGGGCACGACTATGTACGAGCCACCAGCCTTCACCGTCAGGTTGACAGACCAGACGGGAGTACTCGACGCGGAAGATCCCGCGGTCCGCATCTTGACGCTGTAGGAGCCGGGGCTCACGGCCGTGTAAGGCAAAATCGTGCCGTAGGCGACATCGGGCTCCACGAGCTGCGGGCTCGAATTCCCGGACGAATACAGGTACACGTCTACGGGACTGGGTGTCTGCGACAGGTTACCGAGCGCTACGTACCCGGTAGTCGTGGCCGCAGCCGCGGAAGAGGAAACGGCGGGAATGCCGACCAGCAGAGCCAGAAAGGCCAGCAGCACGGTCACCCGCCACCGCGTAAGTTGAAATTTCACTATTCTCATCGTAGATCCCTCCCGAAGAAGCGGAAATCTATCCGCCGCCAGGCCGTCGGGCTTGGAGCGTGGCGCGGTGTTCACACACTAGGCGCGAGATTGCGCACTAGCAATGCTATCGAGAGGGAATCCGCTGGTATGTCCCCTCCACGGAAACGTGACACCTGGCGAAAACCCCGGACATGAGCTGGACATAAGCTGATCAGCCAGAGGTAGGCGCTTCCGTCCTCGTCGCCAGTCGCCAGGGCGTTTCCGCTGGGGCTGAACGCCACCGAGTTTATGCCGGTGCTGCTGGGGTCAGTGAGGGTTGTGATCAGGCTTCCCGTGGCGACATTCCACAGGTAGGTGCTGCCATTGGCGTCGCCGACGGCCAGCGTCTTGCCGTCGGGACTGAACGCGACCGAGTTCACGCTCTGCTGGCTAGGGTCAGTGAGGGTCAGGAGCAGGCTTCCCGTGGCGACATTCCACAGGGAGGTGCCGCCATCGCGGTCGCCGACGGCCAGCGTCTTGCCGTCGGGACTGAACGCCACCGAGTTCACGCTCCGGTTATGGGTGCGGACAACAACCCTCCATGTCCGGGCGGCGACATTCCACAGGTAGGTGCTGCCGTTGGCGTCGCCGACGGCCAGCGTCTTGCCGTCGGGACTGAACGCGACCGAGTTCACGCTCTGCTGGCTAGGGTCTGTCAGGGTGGCAATCCGGGCCCCGGTGGCGACATTCCACAGGTAGGTGCTGCCATTGGCGTCACCGACGGCCAGCGTGTTCCCGTCGGGACTGAACGCGACGGAATACGCGCCTCTGCTGTCGGGATCGGTAAGCGTACCGGTCTGGTTTCCTGTGGCGACATTCCACAGCCGGATGACGCCGTTGAAGGGGCCGGCCCGGCCGCTTGTGTCATCGCTTGCGGCCAGTGTCTTGCCGTTGGGGCTGAACGCGACCGAATACGCGCTCGTGACACCGGTGCAGCCTTTCGTGGCGATATCCCATAGACAGATTCCGATACCGCCTGGTCCGACACCGCCAGCTATCGCGATCGTCGCACCTGAGGGGCTGAAGGCGAGCGACGATACGGGACTGCTCTGGTAGAAGGACGGGAGATCGATGTCTTCGCGCGTGTAAGTCTGGGGTTGCGCGTGACCCAGGGAGCTAGCGGAACTCGGCGCGTTGGCCAGGCCCGAGGAGGATTTAGCCGAACCCGGGGATTTACCGTGGCCCGGAGATTTCAGCTGAGTCGTCAGTACGAAGGAAAGAACTCCCGCCACCGCGATGATCGCGCAGCCCAGCGCGACCGCGGGCAGCCGACGGCGCCGTCTGCGGACGGTAATCGTGCCGGGATCTGCGCCGACACGGTCCGGACCCGGCTGCGGCAGCACCCGCTGGCCGATCGTGGGCCACTGCGGCAGTGGGTCCGCGGTGATCTCCGGCGCTACGGCGTCCATGGCCGTGCCCGCAGCCACCAGCACCCCGGCCCCGTCCTCGGCTCCAGTTCCTGCACTGCCGGTTTCGGTGCGCGGCGGGACGACCTCGGTGCGCGGCGGGACGACCTCGGTGCCGGGCTCGGTGATCAGGGCCGCTGCTGGCCCGGCATCAGGCACCGATACCGCGGCCGCCGGCGCCTGCTCCGGCGCGGCCGCCTGGTCAGGCAGCTTCGGCGGAACGGGGCGGCGGTGCACGATGCCACGACGGCGGCGCGCCGGGGATATCGCATCGCCGGCCGGTGCCTGGCCGCTGGATCCGGTGTCGCCGGGGTGTGGCGGCAGCAGGGTGCTCAGGTCAGCCGCGGGTGCATCAGCAGCGCTCGGGACCACTTCCGGCGCCGGCTCCGGCGGACCGGCATAGTCCCCGACCTCAGGACCCGGACGGGCGGGTCCGGTGAGGAGGGCCGGCTCGGCATCAGGCACCGACAGCGCGGCCGCCGCCGGCGCCTCCTCCGGCGCGGCCGCCTGGTCAGGCAGCTTCGGCGGAACGGGGCGGCGGTGCACGATGCCACGACGGCGGCGTACCGGAGACGCCGCGTCGTGCGGGGCGGCCGCGCCTTGGCCCCCCTCGTGGCCGGCGGGCCCGGTGTCCACGACCG
>JASHXJ010000557.1 GCA_030043595.1 Trebonia sp. | reverse complement strand
AGCGCGCTGACGACGTGGCTGGTGCGCGGCGAGAACGGAACGGAACTCACCAACCTGACCGGACGGACGAATGTCTGGACCGATGTCCTCAACGCGCCCCGGGACAGGTTCCAGCTCATCTTCGGCTACGGCCTCTCGAACAAGGGGTTCGACGGCCTGCCCATCGACAGCACCTGGCTTGCCGCGTACTACGACCTGGGACTCGTCGGCGTGGGCATCTGCCTGGCCATGCTGCTGTTCGTCCTCGTCACCGCATATTTCCAGCCGCGTGGCACGCGGACAGCCCTCGCGCTATTCCTGGTGACATACCTGATGGTGACGTCGCTCACCGAGACCGGCATCAGCGACGCCTCGCCCTACCTTCTCGAACTCGTGCTCGCGGCGTCGCTGCTCATTCCGGCGCGCGGTGATCCGCTGCTCACCCCATCTCGAGACGATCTGTTCCTGGTGCCGTTCCGGGCTGAGAGGACGCTGGCGTGAAGGTCATGATGGTCCACAACCGGTGCCGGTCCGATGGGCCGAGCGGCGAGAACCGGGTCGTCGACCAGGAATGCGAAGCGCTCGCCGGAGCAGGTCACAGCGTCATCCGGTTCGGGCGGGACAGCGACGAGATCGCTTCCTGGCCGCTGGCCAGGAAGGCATCGCTGTCGGCCATGCTCGTCTGGAACCGGGGCAGCAGGCGTGACCTGCTGGCCGCGCTGCGCGAGCACCAGCCCGATATCGTGCACGTGCACAACACGTTTCCGATCCTCAGCGACACGGTCCTGTACGCCTGTCGTGACGCGGGGGTACCGATCGTAGCCACCATTCACAACTACAGGCTCGGTTGCACCGGCGGCACCTTCTTTCGCGACGGCGCGCTATGCCATGACTGCGCGGGCGGTGCGCTCCTTCCCGGGATCGTGCACGGCTGTTACCGGGGATCGCGCGCGGCCAGCGCGCCGCTGGCGCTGTCGATCGGCATTCACCGCCAGGCGTGGCGGTCGCTGGTATCGGCCTACGTGTTCATCTCGGCGTCGCAGCGCGACCTGCTCGGCGGTCTCGGGCTGCCGGAGAGCAGGCTTTTCGTGCGGCACAACCTGATCCCGCGGCTGGACGCCCGGCCGGGCAGACGTGCGGCGGCCGTGCTCTACGCGGGCAGGCTGGCCGACGTGAAGGGCGTGCGGCTGCTGATGGACGCCTGGGACCGGTACCGGAGCGTGGCGGCTGGCGCCGGCCTGCGCCTGGTGATCGCGGGAAAGGGCCCGCTTGAGGGCGAGGTGGCCGGCTGGGCGGCCACCAGGCCGTCCGTGGAGCTGGCCGGATTGGTGTCTGGCGACCGCAGCCGCGAGCTGATGTCCTCGGTCCGCGCCGTGCTCGTGCCGTCCATCTGGGAAGAGCCCTTCGGCCTGGTCGTCGTGGAGGCCATGGCCTCGGCCACCGCGCCGATCGCGGCGAATCGCGGATCGTTCCCCGAACTGATCACGGACGGGGTAGACGGCGCGCTTTTCTCTCCGGGCGATCCTGCCGCGCTCGCGTCGGCCATCGGCGACGTCGACGCGCGCCCCGGCACGTACGAAGCGTACGGCGACAGGGCCAGGGAAACCTACGAGCACCGGTTCAACCCCGAGCACAGCCTCAAGCACCTGCTGGAGATCTACAACTTCGCGATCACGAATCCGGCTGCCTCCCCGGCCCTGGCGAGCCGGGGAACGCCTGAGTCCATAGGGGGGATCTAGAGACATGCAATCGGCACTACGCCGTCGCCTTGCTACCTCGCCGGTCGGCAGGGCAGCGGCCATACCGATGCGGACCATCCGGGTGGCGCGCTACGACGCGCGCCTTGTCGGGCGCTCGCTCAGCTGGCTAGTCCGCAATCGGGAGACAACGAACTTCACCTACGACCTGGCCGGGCTCAACCGTGATCAGCTGTGCTGGTTCGTGTCCGCGGTCACCGGGGCCGAGATCGGCGCTGTGCGCTCGTGGATGACGGAGCTGGAGACGGACCAGGAGTTCCACGCCACCCTGACCGGCCGGCTGGCCAGCAACCCCACCAGACGGGTCTGCGCGAGCGAGCCCCATCTAGCGCGCAGGTACGGGTGGTACGCGATCGTCCGCGCGCTGCAGCCGGACAACGTCGTCGAGACCGGGACCCACCTTGGCCTCGGTTCCTGCGTGATCGCCGCCGCCCTGCTCCGCAACGGGCACGGGCGCCTCACGACGATCGACATCGACGCTGATTCCGGTCATCTGATCGACGGGCCGTGGGCGAGCGTCATCGACCGCCGTGTCGGTAGTTCCGTTGACGAGCTGGCGAAGATGCGTGATGTCGACATGTTCCTGCACGACAGCCTGCATACGTATGAATACGAGACGAAAGAGCTCACGGCCATAGAACCGAACTTGCGCGCCGACGCCATCGTCCTTTCGGATAACGCGCACGATTCCGCGGCCCTGTCGCACTGGGCGGAGCAGAGCGGTCGGCACTACCTGTTCTTCAAGGAACAGCCGCTCGATCACTGGTGGCCCGGCGACGGCATCGGGGTCGCCTGGGCGAAATAGCGGCCCCGGGTCTCGTTATTCCGTCGTGCCTGCTTCTATCCGGAACCGCAACCAGGCCGGATGATCAGCACATACTTACCGCGCCGTTCCGGAAGAATCTGCAGGCCGGACGTATCATCGCGGGGTGGTTGCGGCTCTACTGTGCAGCCTCGACTTGGGGAGATCCTTTCAAGCTTGCTTCAAGTAGCCGGGGGGGACCGTGTCAGTAATTATGGCTGTTGACCGGGTTCCGACAGGGCCTGCGGCATTTGCCTTTCATAACGCATTGTTCCCGTTTCAGGACGCAACGTACCCATTTAAGCACGCGGCGTCGGGCAGGGCGGACGGAAGATGAGCGCCGGGCCGCGGGTATCCATAGGCCTGCCGGTGTACAACGGCGAACTGTTCATCGCTGAATCACTGGAGGCTTTGCTCGGCCAGAGCTATACAGATTTTGAGCTGATAATTTCCGATAACGCCTCGACGGATGACACCGCCGGCATCTGCCGCAGATATGCGAAAGAAGACTCACGGATCCGCTATTTCCGGCAGCCGCTTAATATCGGACTGGCGCCGAATCATAATTTCGTCGTGCGGGAAGCCCGCGGCGAGGCGTTCAAGTGGGCCGCACACGACGATCTTTACGCGCGCAACCTGCTGGAGCGCTGCATGGCGGCGCTCGATGAACATCCGGATGTCGTGCTCGTCCACTCGTGGACGGCGCGGATCGACAGCTCCGGGAAGGTGACGAGGGCGTTCGAATACCCGATGACGACTTCCTCGCCGCACGCGCCCGAGCGGTTCCGCAGCATCCTGTTCGACAGCGGGGGCGACGACGATTACGGCGTCATGCGGCTCGATGTCCTCCGCAGGACGGCGATGAAGGAAAGCTATCATCACGCGGACCGGACGATCATCGCCGAGATCGGCTTGCACGGCAGGTTCTATCAGATTCCCGAGTGGCTTTACTTCCGCCGCGAGCACCCGGGGCAGAACAGCCGGGGGACAATACGGACGCGGTGCGTGAACATGGACCCGCGGCGCGCCAGCCGGTTCCGGCATCCGACCGGCCGCCTTTATGGTGAATACGTGTGGGCGTATATCGCCGCGATCCAGCACGCGCCGCTGTCCGCCAGGGACCGGCGGGAATGCTACCGGTATCTGGCGCAGTGGTTCTCGACCCGGGCTCTTGCTGCCCGTAATGAGCCGATCATGCCGGAATCTCTCGACCCCTTGCCTACGATACCGGTCGATTCGGTCGTGCCACGGTGGGATACCCGCAGGGTTCTTTAAGCCGCGCATCAGGCCCTTTCCCGTCCGCAACCGCAGCCCCCTCCGTTACGAGGAGGGGGCTGCTGCGTGCCCGGACCAGCGCGGTCGCGCCCTGGCTGACCTCTGCCGCCTCGTCCCGTAGTCTGCCGGAATTCACGCTTTTGCGCCGGCGATCAATGGCGCCAAGTCGCTCATATAGCGCGAGATAGGGCCGTTGCTTGCTATTTCAGGGTTTTGCAATCTTCCTTAGTTAAGCCGGATTTTTTAAAAGCCTTTTGGTCTCCGGGGATATTGCATTAACCGGCAACGGCAAGATACTTTTAGACGGGGCGTGCTGCCTAAAGGACATGCCTGGCCTGAATCAAACCCCGGGGGAGACACAACGTGCACCAGTCAGTTAGCGCTGGACCGATTATATCTCAGCAGATAGCAGAATCCCACAAACGGGATTTCTGGATCAAGGAGAATCAAAAGAGTGCGCTTCCGTACTTCCGGCTGCGCAAATGCGGGCGCATCGTGGCCGCTATCGCGGGGGGGCGGGAAGGCGACCTGCTCGATGTGGGCTGCGGCACGGCCACGCTGATGTGCCTGCTGCCGGAGAACATCCACTACTTCGGCATCGACATAGCCATACACAATCCGGCGGACAATCTCCGCGAAGCCGACATCCTCCAGACCCCGATCGCGTTCGACGACATGAAGTTCGACCTCGTCGTCGCGCAGGGACTCTTCGAGTACGTCGGATCCCAGCAATCCGAGAAATTCCGCGAGATCGCGCAGGTACTGCGCCCTGACGGCACTTTCATCGTGTCGTACACCAATTTCGGTCATCGCGACAGCAGGGCATTCGAGGCGTACAGCAACATCCGGCCGCTGCGCGATTTCAGGGCGGACCTGGACCGTTCCTTCCGCATACGCAGGTCGTTCCCGGCCGCGCACAACTGGTATGGCGGCCAGCCGCGAGGCAGGGCGGCCGTGGCGGTCAACATGCCCGTCACCGCCAACATCCCGTTCTTCAGCCCGAAGCTCGCCGTCGAGTACTTCTTCGTCTGCTCTGCGCGCTGAGGCTGGCTGACGTGTCGCGGCTTACGCGGCCTCGCTCGGGCCTGGCCGGACGGGCGGCTGCGGAAGCCGGAACTGGGGTGCGGCCGCCTGGTGCGAAGGCGCGGCTGGTGCCAGGCGCTGGGCGGCCCGCACCCGGCGGTGGCGGCCCCGGTGCCGGGCGCGGGCCGAGCCCTTCCCGGCCTCCCGCATGGCGGTGTGCAGTTGCGCCCACCACAGCGCCGTTCCGGTCCATGTCGCGAGGGCCGTGCCCCAGACCGTGCCGACCGCACCGTCGACACAGGCGCCCGCGACGCCCAGCCCGAGATACAGGGCCGACGCGAGAATCATCGAGCGCATGCTGCGCCGTGCCGCGCCGAGCGCGTGCAGGCCCGCGCTCGCGCCGTCGGTGAGACACGACCCCATGACGGTGATCGTGTAGGGGATCACCAGCGGATAGGCGTACTTCCACAACGGTGCGCCGAGCAGCAGGACGCCCAGTCCCCTGGGGATCGCGATCAGCAGCGCAATCCCCCACAGCGCGCAGGCGGCCGCGAGCCCGCCGCCGACCAGGAGGCAGTAGCGGCGCAGGTGATGCGGGGAGTTGCGCAGGATCCGCGCCGCCTCGGGGACGGTGACGATCGATATGCCCATGAACACGACGAGGAACGGTCCCATGAGCAGGCCGGCCGCCTGAACGTAGGCGACGGTGGACAGGCCGGCGATCCCGCCGATGCAGTAGATGCGCAGTTGCGTCGCGCCGGCGTTGGACGTGTTCTCCGCGAGGAAACGCGGCCCGAGGTCGCGATTGCGGGTCATCCATTCCAGCGCGCTCAGCGGCCTGGGGATGACCCGCGCCTGCAGCGGGCCCAGGCAAGCGGCGAACGTCGCGGTCAGGCCCCAGGTGAGGACGAACCAGAACACCGAGCGGTAGTGCAGGACGTGCAGGACCACGATGCCGCAGAACATCGCCACGGTCCAGGCGGTGTCGTTCAGGAACGACTGGCCGCCGCGCCCGAGGGCGAAGAACGCGTACCGCCAGCTGTCCTGCAGCATCAGGCCAGGCAGCGTCAGCCCGAGGGCGATGAACGCCATGCCGAGCGTGCCGCTCAGGGTGGCGCCCGCGAGGAGCGCGCAGATGCCCATGGCCAGGCCCGCGATGACGGAGGTGCCCGTGGACCGGGCGACCGCCCACCGCCACGGGAGGATTTTCGCGTGGCTGAACCGGACGAGCAGCGGCTCGGTGGCCAGGCCGCGGGAGGCGTTGAGCGCGAAGGAGTACGTCACGTAGACGATGCTGAAGGCGCCGAACTCCAGCGTGCCCAGCTCCCTGGCCACGTAGAAACTCAGGGCGGCGTTGCTCAGGCTGGACATCGCCTGGTCTGCCAGGCCCCACCCGAAACGGTGCGCGATCTTCAGCCCGACAGTGCGCCCGGCGCCCCTCCGGTCAGGCACGGGCCGTGCGTCCTAGCCCTGACGGAGTCCGCTCCGGCACTCCACGCTGGTGCGGCATCAATTCCCCTTGGTGCGCGGTGCCGGGAACGCACCGCAGGTCCTCCGGTACAGCATCCCGTCGACGGCGCCGATCGCGAGCAGTTCCCTGATCCTGCGCAGGCGCACGTACCTGGCGGAGACGAAGTCGTCGTAGGTCAGGCCGAAGCTGGTATAGGCCTGGATGAGTTCCGCGACCCCGTCCCGCACGCTCCAGCGCAGCTTCAGGTCCGGGAAGGCCGACTCGAGCTTGCCGAAGTCCACGCGGTAATCGCGGAGGTCCGGACCCGCGCCGGCGGCCAGCGACACAGCGGACCCGGGCACCGCCGCACGCACCAGCTCGGCGATGTCTTTCACCTGCACGTTGTCCTGTGGCCGCCCGACGTTGAAGGCCTGGTCGTGCACGAGCTCACGAGGCGCTTCGAGCACGGCCAGGAAGGCGCGGCTGATGTCCTCGATGTGCACAAGCGGCCGCCACGGCGTGCCATCGCTTTCCAGGCGCACCTGCCCGGTCGTGAGCGCGACGGCGGTCAGGTTGTTCACCACGATGTCCAGGCGCAGCCTTGTTGACGCGCCGTATGCCGTGGCGTTGCGCAGGTACGTCGGGGAGAAGTTGTCGTCGGCGAGCTTGGCGAGCTCCCGTTCCGCCGCCACCTTGGTCTCGCCGTACGGGGTGACAGGAGCCAGTTCAGCGTCCTCCGCCACGGCGGCCGAGCCCGCGGCCCCGTAGAGACTGCACGAGGAGGAGAACAGGAAGCGCTCGACGCCGGCCTGTTTCGCCGCCCGCGCCAGCACGAGCGTCCCGTCGAGGTTCACCGAATACGTGGCCTCGGGGTTCAGGTCGCCGAGCGGATCGTTGGAGAGGGCCGCGAGGCAGAGCACCGCGTCGTATCCGGACACATCGGCGGGCGTGACGTGGCGCATGTCCAGCGTGGCCCGCACGCCCGCGTCCGGCAGCGCGGGACCGAGGTCGCACCCCTCGTACAGCCCGAGGTCGAGCCCGTCCACCTCGTGTCCGGCGGCCCGCAGGAAGGGCACGAGCACGGCACCGATGTATCCGCGGTCGCCTGCGACGAGGACCTTCATGCACTTCCCCTTGCGGTCGGCGGCTCTGGCTAGGCGGCGAGATAGCAACCTAGCAAACATCAGACCCCGTAGATCCCGTCTTGATACACAGGAAGCCGGCTTGTTCCCGCGGTCGCGCCCGGCAGGCCGGCGAAAGCGCGGGCGGCGTATCAGCGTCGGCCAACTGATGCTCATATATGAGTGCAGCGCCGAGTTCTGATCATCGTGCAGAACCTTCCAGTGCCCTTCGACCGGCGGGTCTGGCTTGAATGCCAGGCACTCGTCGGGGCGGGCTACGAGGTGGCCGTGGTGTGCCCGAAGGGCAAGGCCGATCCGTCCTATGAGGTCGTCGGCGGGGTCGAGCTGTTCAAGTACCAGCCGTACGCGCCGGGCGGCAGCAGGCTCAGCTTCGTCACCGAGTACGTCTACTCGTTCGCCGTGACGGCCTGGCACACGCTGAAGGCCCGCAGGAAAGGCCGCTTCGCGGTCATGCAGGCGTGCAACCCGCCGGACATCTTCTGGCCGATCGCCATCGCGCTGCGGCTGGTCGACCGGACCAGGTTCGTGTTCGACCACCACGACCTGTGCCCGGAGCTGTACCTGTCCCGGTTCCCCGACGGCCCCGCGCTGCCGTACCGGGGGCTGCTGGCGCTCGAGCGCCGGACGCACAGGACAGCCAACCACGTGATCGCGACGAACGACTCCTACCGCGAGATCGCCATCCGCAGAAGCGGCAAGGCGCCGCAGGACGTCACCGTCGTCCGCACCGGCCCGGACCCGGCCAAGCTGACGCGCGGCGAGGCCGACCCGGCGCTGCGGCGCGGCAGGAGGTTCCTGGCCGCGTACATCGGCGTGATGGGTCCCCAGGACGGCGTCGACATCATCGTGCGGGCCGCGGACATCGTGGTGCACGAGATGAAGCGCGAGGACATCGCCTTCACGATCATCGGATCCGGCGACTGCTTCGACGAACTGGTCGGGCTCCGGGACGAGCTCAGGCTCAACGGGCACGTCGAGTTCACCGGCCGGGCGCCCGACGAGCTTGTCAAGAAGATCCTGTCCACCGCCGACGTCGGCCTGTCGCCGGACCCGAAGAATCCGCTCAACGATGTGTCGACGATGAACAAGACGATGGAGTACATGGCCTTCGAGCTCCCCGTGGTGGCCTTCGACCTGCGCGAGACGCGGGTCTCGGCCGCGGCGGCGGCCGTGTACGTCACGCCTAACGACGTCAGGGAGTACGCCAAGGCGATCGTCGACCTGATGGACGATGAGGCCGGCCGCGCCCAGCTGGGCAAGTTCGGCCGGGCGCGGGTCGAAGACGAGCTGGCCTGGTCCTTCCAGGAACGCGCCTACCTCGGCGTGTACGCGCGGATAACCGGCCAGGCGGGTCAGGCCGGCCAGGGGGGTGACTGAGGCGTGTGCGGGATCGCCGGGTGTTATCAGCAGGCCGACGGGCGCAAGCTGACCGACGTGATGACCGACCGGATCGCGCACCGCGGGCCGGACGGGGGCGGGGTATGGAGCCACGAGGACGAGCGGGTCGCCGTGCACCTGGGGCACAGGAGGCTGTCGATCATCGACTTGTCCACGGCAGCCGACCAGCCCTTTCGCAAAGGCAGCCGGACGCTCGTCTACAACGGCGAGCTGTACAACTTCAGGCAGCTGCGCGCCGAGCTGGCGGCACACGGCGCCACGTTCCGCACGCAGTCAGACACCGAGGTGGTACTCGAGGCCTGGCGGTACTGGGGACCGGACGCCCTGCGCAGGTTCCGCGGCATGTTCGCGTTCGCGCTCGCCGACGCCCAGACCGGCGAGCTGGTGCTCGCCCGCGACCCGCTGGGCATCAAGCCGCTGCTCTACCTCGAGCGCGGCGACGGGATCGTGTTCGCGTCCGAGCTGAAGGCGATGCTCGCGGCGCTGGGCACGGAGCTGCGCATCGAGCCGGGCGCGCTGGTGGCGTCGATGCTCTATTACTGGGTGCCGGAGCAGCGGTGCGCCATCGCGGGCGTGCGCAAGCTCCCGGCCGGCTCCTGGGCGCGCGTCGGGCCCGGCAGAAAGCTGGAGGTCAGCCACTACTGGCGGGTCCAGGACGCAGCGGCCGAGGCGGCAGGCCAGCCCGCCGCCGATCTCAGGGCGGTGCTGGAGGATTCTGTAACGGCCCATCTGGTGGCCGACGTCCCCGTGTCGAGCTTCCTGTCCGGCGGCCTCGACTCGAGCATCATCACGGTTCTCGCGCACAAGGACTCAAGCGCTGTCGACGCCTACACGATCGCCTTCAGGCCCGAGGACCACAAGCTCGAGGCGATGCCGGAGGACGCGGTCTACGCCAGGAAGGTAGCCAGGCAGTTCGGCATCGAGCTGCACGAGATCGAGATCTCCCCGGACATCGCCGACCTGCTGCCGCGGATGGTGGACATCCTCGACGAGCCGATCGGCGACCCCGCGGCGATCAACACCCTGCTGATGTGCGAGGCGGCACGCGAGCGCGGGGTCAAGGTGATCCTGTCAGGGATGGGAGCCGACGAGCTGTTCGGTGGCTACCGCAAGCACCTGGCCTGCCTGATGGCGAGCCGCTACCGCCGGCTGCCCGGTGTGGTCCGGCGGCCCGCGCGCGCGGTCGTCAGCAGCCTCCCGGTGAGCCTCGGCGACCGGGGCCTGCGCTACCCGCGCTGGGCCAAGCGGTTCATGACGTTCGCCGAGCTGCCCGAGGAGGCCCGGTTCCGCCGCAGCTACACGCTGTACGACCCCGCCGACCTGACCGCGCTTGTCGCCCCGGAACTGGCCGGCCACGTCGCCGACGTCGTCGCCGAGCACGCCGCCATCTACGACGACAACACCCTCGCCGACGAGGTCAACAGGATGTGCCTGGCCGACGCGCGGCTTTTCATGGCCGGGCTCAACCTCACCTATACCGACCGGGCCAGCATGGCCGCCTCGGTCGAGGTACGGGTCCCGTTCGTCGACAAGGTCGTCGCCGAGGCGGCGTTCACCATCGCCGGCCGGGACAAGATCCGCGGCAAGGTACAGAAGGCGGCCCTCAAGGACGCCGCGGAGAACTGGCTGCCGCGCGAGATCATCCGCCGGCCGAAGGCCTCCTTCGGCGCCCCGCTGCGGGCGTGGGTCCGCAACGACCTGCGGGAGCTGATCGGCGACGTGCTCGTGGGCGGCGAGCTGGTGCAGGCGGGGATGCTGCGCAAGCAGGCGCTGCTGCGGCTGATCGCGGACGAGCAGGCGGGCCGTGAAGACTACGCCAAGCAGATCTGGCAGCTGCTGTCGATGGAGCTGTGGTACCGCCAGGTGCGGGCCGCGGGGGCAGCTTAATGGTCGCGACTAGTTGAGGGACTGATGAAGCAGATAGCCCAGAACTACAAGTCGGGAGAGCTGGCCGTGCTCGACGTCCCGGCACCAGCCTGCCGTCCCGGCGGTGTCGTCGTCCGGTCGCTGTTCTCGCTGATCTCCACCGGCACTGAGCTGATGAAGGTGTCCGAGGCCAGCATGTCGCTGGCCGGCATGGCGCGGTCGCGGCCCGACCAGGTGCGCAAGGTCCTCGACCAGGTGCAGCAGCAGGGCGTCGTCACCACCTACAAGAAGGTGATGAACAAGCTTGACTCCTACACCCCGCTGGGTTACTCGCTGTGCGGCGTGGTGACCGAGGTCGGGCGCGGCGCCGAGGAGTTCAAGGCCGGCCAGCTGGTCGCGTGCGCGGGCAACGAGCACGCGCTGCACGCCGAGTACAACTGGGTCCCGGTGAACCTGTGCGCGGCGGTGCCGCCGGGTGTGCTGCCAGAACACGCGGCGTTCGGCACCGTGGCCTCGATCGCCATGCACGGCGTGCGCCGCGCCGAGGTACAGCTCGGCGAGACCGCGGCCGTGATCGGCCTGGGGCTGATCGGCCAGCTCGTGGTCCGGCTGCTGGTGGCGGCCGGGGTCCAGGCGGTCGGCGTCGACCCGGTCGCCGACCGCTGCCGCCTGGCGGAGAAGGCCGGCGCGGCGGTCGCCGGGTCGCCGGACGAGCTTGACCAGGTGCTGACCGAGCTCGCGCGGATCACCAGCGGCCGCGGCGCCGACCACGTGTTCCTGGCCGCCGGCGGGTCGGGCAACGGGCCGGTGGAGACGGCCGTGCGGCTCGCCAGGGACCGCGCCCGCGTCGTCGACATCGGCAAGATGAAGCTTGACCTGCCCTGGAACGCCTACTACGAGAAGGAGCTCGACGTCAGGTTCTCGCGGTCCTACGGCCCGGGCCGGTACGACGACAAGTACGAGCTCGAAGGCGTCGACTACCCGGCCGGGTACGTCCGCTGGACGGAGAAGCGGAACCTGGAGTCCTTCCTCGACCTGGTCGCCCGTAACGAGCTCGAGGTGGCCACGCTCATCGACCGCGTCTTCCCGATGGCGGACGCGGCCAGGGTCTACGCGGACCTGAAGTCGGGAGCCATCAAGGCGGTCGGCGTGCTGCTCGAGTACCCGGTCCCCGCGCCGGACGCCCCGGCGCCGGCCACCAGCCGGGTGCTGCGAACGACGGCAGCGGCGAAGGCACCCTCCGTTCGGGCTAATGAAAAGAAATCCGCTGTGTCAGTCGGATTCATCGGCGCGGGGAACTACGCCTCCTCCATGCTGCTGCCGCAGCTGGCGAAACTGGGCACGGTACGGCTGGCGCACGTCGCCACCGCCAGGTCGCTGTCCGCGGTCAACGCGCAGCGGAAGTTCGGCTTCACCACCGCGTCGACCGACGCGGAGGCAGTGCTGAGCGACGACAGCCTCGACGCGATCTTCGTCGTCACGCGGCACGCCACGCACGCGAGGTTCGTCTGCCGGGCGCTGGAGACCGGCAAGGCGGTCTTCGTCGAGAAGCCGCTGGCACTGACCCGCGAGGAGACCGACCAGGTCGCCGAGGCCATGGCGGCGACCGGCAACGACCGGCTCATGGTCGGCTTCAACCGCCGGTTCGCGCCGCTGCTGGCCGCGATGCGGAAGGGCTTCGGCGCGGCGGCCGGCAGTTCCGTGACGCGGTACCTGGTCAACGCCGGCCCGCTGGCGGCGGACAGCTGGTACCTCAACGAGGAGGCCGAGGGATCCCGGTTCGCCGGCGAGGGCGGGCATTTCATCGATACGCTCAGCTGGTGGGCGGATAGCCTGCCGGACGAGGTGTACGCGGTTCGCGGCCCGGAAAAGGGCGACGTGACCGCTACCGTGCGGTTCGCCAGCGGGGCGACGGGCACCATCGCCTACCTGACGGGCGGGAGCACCCGCTTCCCGAAGGAGACGATGGACGCCATCGGCGGCCGCCGCAGCGCCCGGCTCGACAACTTCAAGACGGCTGCGGTGTGGTCCGGCCGCGGTAAGAGCAGCACCAGGGCACGCGGCGGCCAGGACAAGGGCCAGCAGGCCGAGATGGCCAGCTTCATCGAGGCGGTCAGGACCGGCGCCCCGATGCCGATCAGCGTGGACTCCCTGCTGGCCACCACGAGAGCGACGATCGCCGTGGGCGAGAGCTTGCTGAGCGGCGGCCCCGCACGGGTGTTAGCGGGCAGGCAAGCGAGTGGGGGAATAGGGGAAAGAGCGTGAGCGGTTCGGGCGCGGCAAGCTGGTCCAGGCTAGGCTGGTACACCCGCAGGCTGGGCCGGATGTCGCCCGTGGAGATGGCCTGGCGCGCCCGCGACCAGGCCGTCAAGGCGGCATGGCAGCGCCGCCAGGTGCGCGCGGACGACATCCGGGTGATCGCCGCCGGCGCCGCGCCGGTCCGTAGCGTGCCCGCCGGGAGCCGCCAGTTCACCGCCGTGCTGCCCGCCGGTACCGCGGCGGCCGTCCCGGACGCGGCCGGGAAGGCCGTGATCGCGGCGGCCGACCAGATCATGCAGGGCGAGTGGGAAGTGCTGGGGGTGCTGCGGACCGACCTGCAGCGGCCGGACTGGTTCCGCGATCCGGTCACCGGCCGCCGCAGCGACCCCGCGTCGTATTCCTTCCGCGTCAACTACCGCGCGGAGCAGCAGACCGGCGACATCAAGCAGGTCTGGGAGATCTCCCGGCTGCAGCACCTGACGCTGCTCGCGACGGCCTGGTTCCTCACCGGAGAGGACAGCTACGCCAGCCGGGCAGCGCAGCAGCTCCGCTCGTGGTGGCGGGAGAATCCGTTCCTTTCCGGCGTCCACTGGACCAGCGGACTCGAAGTTGGCATCCGGCTCATCAGCCTGGCCTGGATCAGGCGGCTGCTCGACGGCTGGCCGGGGGCCGGCGACCTGTTCGAGGCTGATCCCCTCGCGCTCGCCCAGATCCGCTGGCACCAGGAGTACCTGGCCGCGTTCCGCAGCCGCGGCTCGTCCGCCAACAACCACGTGATCGCGGAGGCCGCCGGCCAGCTCACCGGAAGCTGCGCCTTTCCCTGGTTCCCGGAAAGCGATCGGTGGCGCCGTCACGCGGCGGCCTTGCTGGAGCGGGAACTGGTCCGCAACACGTTCCCGTCCGGGATTGACCGTGAGCTGGCCTCGGATTACCAGGGTTTCGTCACTGCGCTCGGGCTGCTCGCGGCTGTCGAGGCCGACGCGGCCGGGCACCCCGTCTCCGATCGGGTGTGGGAGCGGCTGGCGGCGATGACCGACAGCGGCGCGGCCCTGCTCGACGCCACCCTGCGGCCGCCCCGGCAGGGCGACGCCGACGAGGGCCGGGCGATCCTGCTCGACGCCCCCGCGGACAATCAGTGGCCGCTG
>JASHXJ010000556.1 GCA_030043595.1 Trebonia sp. | reverse complement strand
CGCCCCGGGCGACCCGGGCGCCCCGGCCGCCTCCGGGCAGTCCGGCCCTGCGGGAGCCGCCCCAGCCGGCAGTTCCGGCCGGTGGCCGGCGAGCTCTGGCAGGGTCAGCTCGAACTCGCTGCCTCGCCCGGCACGCTGCGGACCGTCACGTCGCCGCCGTGCGCGCGGGCCACCGCGCGCACGAGGGGAAGCCCCAGGCCGGTTCCCCGTCGCTCGCCGTCGTCGCCGGTCCTGAACCGGTCGAAGATGAGGTGCAGCTGGTCCGGTGCGATGCCGCTGCCGCCGTCCGCGACGACGATACGCGCATGCCTGCCCGGCCAGCCCTTGATGACTGACAACTGTATGACATCGCCGCAGGCGGTGTGCCGGACCGCGTTCTCGAGCAGCGCGTCGAGCGCCAGGCTGAGCCGCTCCCGGTCCGCCCGCACGGTCACCTTGTCCAGCCTGCCGAGCTGCCAGCGCCGGTCGGCCGCCGGGCGCCAGCGCCGGACCAGTTCTATCGTCAGCCGGTCTACCGCCACCAGTTCGGCGTGCAGGAAGTCGGGGTCCGCCGCGGCGGCGATGACCAGCAGCCGCTCCGAGATCCGCCGTAGCCGGTTGAGCTCGCCGATCACCACCTGGATGTCCTGGCCCGCCTGCTGGCCGGTGAGGTCGCCCGCCAGCAGCTCGGCGTGGCCCAGGGCGATCGTGATCGGCGTCCGCAGCTGGTGGGCGGCGTCTTGCAGGAACTGCCGCTGGGTGGCGAGCAGCCTGGCGTTCTGCTCGCTGATCAGGCGATGCGACCGCTCGGCCGCCAGCTTGCGGCGGGCGTGCCAGGCCATGGCCAGGAACATCGCGGCCAGCAGCGGGTCCTCGGTCAGCTCGGCGGCGGGCTCCGAGCCTATCCACACGTCGACGCCTATGCCGATCGCCGTCGTCACGAGGACCGCGCTGAGCACCCACATCGTGGGCCCGAGCGCCCAGGCGCGGAACCCGTACACCAGCGTCAGGCTGGCCCAGATGATGTGGAACGGGATGGTTTCCCACCCGGGGAACAGGAAGATCGCGGCCAGGTTGCCCAGGGCGAAGGCCGTCCACGCGATGTCGAGCACGCGGGGCGAGTACGGCCACTTCACCCTGTCGTACCGCGCCGACGCCCATCGCAGCCCCGGGCGCGGGCGCGCACCAGCGCCCAGGATGGCGGCGCCCGGCTCAGTGGGCGACGAGCTGATAGCCCTCACCCCGCACCGTCTTGATCAGGTCGAAGCCGAGCTTGGAGCGCAGTCGCCGGACGCAGACGTCCACGACGTTCGAGCCGGGATCGAAGTCGTAGCCCCAGACGGTGGCCAGCAGCCTGCCCTTGGGCACCGACTGGCCGACGTGCTCGGCGAGCTCGCGCAGCAGCAGGAACTCCAGCCGGGTGAGCGGCACCGGGCCGTTGCCGATGTCCGCGACCAGCCGGCCGACGTCCAGGGTGACGCTGCCCGCCCGGATGACCTCGGCGTGCGGGTGCGCCTCGGCGCCGCGGGCCGGCTCCGCTGCGGGCTGTGGCTCGCCGCGCAGGTGTGCTTCGCCCCTGAGCTGGACCCGGACGCGGGCCAGCAGTTCGGCGAGCGAGAACGGCTTGGTCAGGTAGTCCTGGGCGCCGCGTTCCAGGCAGTCGACCTTGGCCGCGACGTCGGCCACGCAGGACAGCACGATGACCGGCTGGTCCGGGCGTGCGGCCAGCACCTGGCCGAGTACCTGCCGCCCGTCCACGTCTGGCATGACGAGGTCCAGGATGACCAGGTCGTAACGGGACTGGACGGAGCGGCGCAGCCCCTCGGCGCCACTGCCAGCGAACTCTGTCACGTACCCCGCGGCGTCGAGCGCCCTGCCGATGAACGAGCCGATCTTAGGCTCGTCATCGACGATCAGGATGCGCCCTTGCTGAGGCACCGTCGCCCACCACCGCCCTATCAGTGTTCATTTGATGGTCTCTGTGGCCCTATCCGTGGTCAACTGTCCATCGCCGCGCGCGGCTCATCTGTTACAGCACTGTCACACAAACGATTGCGACCCTCGGCGTAGGCGTACCGGATCGCCCGGGTGCCGCGGTTCCGCCACTCTCCGTCGCCGCTGCCAGGATCTCGCGTTTGTTGAGTTCCGACAATGTTGAACACTGGCGGTAGTGACCTATGGGTTTGACATGGCTGCAACCAGGTCACCGAACGGTCCCCGGCCCGCGCCTCCGCGGCGTCCGGGCAGGCAGTCCCTGTGCGCATGACAATTTTGTCATTCAGGCGCCCGGCTGTTGCGTTCGCGTTCATCCCGCAGTCACGATCGGTGGCGTAAGAGGGCAACCTGCCTGCGAGTTCCGCGTGCGGCCATTGGTCCCGCCGGTTCACCGGTATTCCGGAGGGACGCCAGGTCAGCGCTTCCGGGCTCGGCACAGGCGGGTGCAACCGTGTGCATCACGCGTTGTACAGAAGCGAGGTGGTAACCGGTGTCTCTACCGGCTCGTGTGACAACCTTGGTGATCGCTTTCCTGGCAGTTGTCGCGGGCGTGGTTTACGTTGCCTTGCACTACATCGGGTCGCAGCCTCCGGTCGTCGATTACACGCCGGTTGCCAGCAACGGCCAGGTGAGCGTCACGCTGATGACCGCTCCGCAGACCACGGTGACGGACAAGCCGGACTGGGTGACCTACTTCATCAAGGACCCGTCGACCGGCCAGTTCGTGCACACCACGTACTTCGAGGTTCCGGCGGACACCAGGATCAACGTGACAATCCTGGGTTACGACGGCTGCACGCCGCTGCGCAACCCGCTCTGGGGCCATGTCACCGGGACCATCGGCGGCGTCGAGAACGTCTCGATATTCAACGGCAAGACGTATTCGCCCGCTACGCCGGTCTCGACGTTCGACTCGTACGCGAACTGCTCGGTGCAGCACACCTTCGCCATCCCGGGCCTCGGGATCAACGTGCCAGTCGCCTCGCCCAATACCGTGGCGGAGAACAACGCGCTATGCACCACGTCGCCGTGCGTGGCCAACAATGCCAGCGAGGCCCTGGCCCCGCACAGCGTCGTCACGTTCAGCTTCGTGACGCCGAAGACGGGCGGCACCTTCCGCTGGCAGTGCTTCATTCCCTGCGGTGGCGGTTACCTGGACGGCAACGGCGGCCCGATGGGCACGCCGGGTTACATGATGGGTCAGATGGAGGTGCAGGCCTGATGGCCGCTGACGCAGCAAGCCAGGGCACCCCCCCGGCGGGGTCACGCAGTGGGCGGCGGGACGGCCTGTGGCTGCTCGTCATCTGGATAGTGCTGAGCGTCATCGGCTGCCTGCTGGTGGGGCTGGTCTGGGGTCCGCACCTGCCGCCTGGCGACCAGTCGAACACCGCGGCCAGCCAGCAGTTCGACATCACGGTGCTGGGGGTCATCGCCACGCCCGTGATCATCGGCGTGCTGCTCTACTTCGGCTGGGCGCTCGCCTTCTGGCGGCAGAAGCCAGGCGATGAGACCGACGCGGCGCCGATCCACGGCAACACCAGGGTCCAGGTGACCTGGATCACGGTGACCTCAGCGATCGTCCTCGGCCTGGCCGTGTTCGGAACCTATGAGCTGATCGCTCCGGCGGGCGCGGGGGCCGGCCAGGGCCCGCAGCCGGTCTTCAATCACGGCGTCCCGCCCGCCGCCTCGGACACGTCATGGTCGCCGAACTCGAACAACATCCTGCAGGTGCAGGTCATCGGCCAGCAGTGGGCGTGGACCTACCGCTACCCGCAGTTCGGCGGGTTCGAGACCACGCAGCTGGTGCTCCCTGTCGGCCAGCCGGTGCAGTTCAACGTCACCTCACTCGACGTGATCCACAGCTTCTGGGCGTACCAGCTCGGGGTGAAGGCGGACGCCAACCCGCTGGTGAACAACATCGCGTACACCACGCCCGAGCACACCGGACAGTTCGTGGTGCGGTGCGCCGAGCTCTGCGGCATCTGGCACGGCGCCATGTACGACTACGGCGACGTCGTCTCGGTGACCGACTTCCTGAACTGGACGCACTCGACCGCGATCAAGCTCGCCGCGGTGACCAAGCTGCTGCCCCCGTACGCCCTCACCTACGACCCGACCGTGCTCGCCAACGTGGGCAAGGTGAACCAGGCACTCGGACTGACCAGCGCAGGCGGCGGCTACTACAACCCGGCGGACCCGGAGCAGCCATGACGTGCTGCTGCCGAGCCCCCCTGCCCCACGCGCCCGCCCAACCCGGAAGGTAGCGAGGTAACACATATGGCCATCGAAACCCAGCCGGAAAGCGCGCAGGCGCCGGGCGGACGCGAGCCTGGCGGCCCGTCCAGGCAGCGTTCCTGGTGGCTGCGCCCGGCGTGGCACACGGCGATCATCGGCGCGATCATCGGCTACGCCCTCGGGCACTGGCTCGGCAACTTCATGACCCCGAGCTTCGTGGCGACGGGTGGTGGCGCCCCGGACGATAACGACACGGCGATCGTCCTGGGCTACGCCTTCCTGGTGCTCGGCTGGCTGATCGGGCTTGGCGTCTTCAACGACCTGATCAGGCAGATGCTCGGCAAGCCCGTCAACGGGGACGACCACGCCGAGACCGGGCTGGCCAGGTACTTCAGGTACTCCCTCGGCCACAAGACGGTCGGCATCCAGTACCTGGTCGGCATGCTGGTCTACTTCTTCACTGGCGGACTGTTCGCCATCGCCATCAGGACCGAGCTGCTGTCGCCCTCCTACCACGTGCTCAGCCCCACCGCGTACCTGGAGGTGGTCGGCGAGCACGGCACCATGATGATGATGATGATGACCTCGGTCATCCTCGGGCCGTTCGGCAACTACCTGGTGCCGCTGATGATCGGCTCGAAGCGGGTCGCGTTCCCGCGGATCGAGGCGCTGTCGTTCTGGCTCACGCCGTGCGCCTACATAATCCTGCTGTCCGCAATCCCGCTCGGCGGGTTCCCGACCGGCTGGACCGGGTATGCCCCGCTGTCCATTCAGGCAGGCGAGGGCATGGACGCGTACGCGTTCGCGTTCGGCCTGATGGGCATCTCGGTCGTCATGGCGGGCTTCAACATCGTCTGCACGATCATCTGCTACCGCGCCCCGGGCATGCGCTGGAGCCGGCTGCCGATGTTCGTCTGGGCGATGCTCACCACCGGCTTCTTGCTGGTGCTTGCCGCGCCGGTGCTCGTGGGCGGCATGTACATGATCCTCACCGACCGCACGGCGCAGACCGCGTTCTTCGTCAACCAGCTCGGCGGCAGCTCCTACCTCTACGAGGACCTGTTCTGGTTCTTCGGCCATCCTGAGGTGTACATCCTGGCGCTGCCTGGCTTCGGCATCGTGTCGGAGATCATCCCGGTCTTCACCAGGAAACCGCTGTTCGGCTACAAGGTGGCGGCTGCGGGCATGTTCGGCGTGGCGATCCTGTCGTTCTTCGTCTGGCAGCATCACCTGTTCGACTCCGGCATGGACCCGGACATGCGGCCGCTGTTCATGCTCACCACCGAGCTGATCTCGATCCCGACCGGATTCATCTACCTGGTCGCGATGGGCACGTTCTGGAAGGCGAAGCTGCGGCTCAAGACGCCGATGCTGTTCGCCATGGGCATGTACGTGAACTTCCTGTTCGGCGGCATCTCCGGCGTCTTCCTGTCCGACGTGCCCGCGGACACGACCGCGCACGGCAGCTTCTTCGTGATGGCGCACTTCCACTACACGATCATGGGCGGCCTGATCTTCGCGTTCTTCGGCGGCATCTACTACTGGCTGCCGAAGGTCATGGGGATCACGATGAACGAGCGGCTCGGGAAGATCCACTTCTGGACCATGTTCATCACGTTCAACTCGACCTTCATGCCGCTGTTCGCGGTCGGCATGCTGGGACAGCCGCGACGGGTGTTCGAGTACGCGCGCAACCTGGAGACGCTGAACGACTGGGTGTCGATCTCCGCATTCTGCCTCGGCGGCTCGCTGCTGATCTTCATCTTCAACTTCGTGATGTCCACCGTGGTCTGGCGCAACCGCGCCGCTGCCAACCCGTGGCAGGCCCGCGGCCTGGAGTGGCAGGTCTCCTCGCCGCCGCCGCCTGACAACTTCGCGCACATCCCGGTGGTGCTGGCCGGCCCGTACGAGTACGGCGACCCGAACGCCCTGCCCGTGGCGGACCTGAACCCGCCGGCCGGGGTGATCGGTGGCGCGCTGACCGGGGCCGGCGCCACCGCGAGCGCCGGATCGGAGGCGTAACCCAT
>JASHXJ010000555.1 GCA_030043595.1 Trebonia sp. | reverse complement strand
CGGCGCCTTCCTGATCGCCTTCTTCGCGGCGCTCGCGGGCCTCGTCCTGGCGATCTGGATTCGCATCGCCAAGCCGGCGTACTTCCGCAAGCAAACCCTGACCAGGGCTACGCCCACGCTCGTCCCCGACGAGTCGTAACCGAAGCACGCGCATACAGTGAAGCCCCGGCCGGAGGTGGTTCTCCCGGCCGGGGCTTCAACCTGGCTCGCGCCGTTACAGGCTGTCCAGCACGCCGTTCAGGAACTGTGCCGTCTTGGCGGCGGGCTCGGCCTGCAGGCAGATCTGCTCCATCACCTCGAGGTAGCTGTCCACGTCCGTCGGCTTGTCGAGGTACAGGGCACTGGTCAGCTGCTCGATATACACGGCATCACGCAGGTCAGGCTCGGCGAACCGCAGGATCGTGAACGGGCCGCCCATCGCCGGATGCGGGCCGACCCTGAACGGCAGGACCTGCAGCGTCACGGCTGGATGCTCGCTCATGTCGATCAGGTGACGCACCTGCTCCCGCATGACCGTCTTGCCGCCGATGATGCGGCATAGCGCACCCTCGTCGATCACCGCCCACAGCCGCGGCGGGGTCTCCCGGTTCAGGATCTGCTGACGAGAGAGCCGGGCCTCGACGCGGCGGTCTATATCGTCCTCGGTCAGTGCGTTGCCCAGCTGCATGATCGCCCGGGCGTAGCCTTCGGTCTGCAGCAGTCCGGGGACGAACTGCAGCTCGAAGCTCCGGATGAACGAGGCAGCCGCCTCCAGGCCGAAATAAGGCTCCACCCAGTGCGGCAGCGTGTCTGAGTAGCCCTGCCACCAGCCTGGCGTGTTCGCCTCGCGCGCGAGCTTGAGCAGCACCTCGCGTTCCTCGCCGGCCGTCACCCCGTAGAGCGTCAGCAGGTCGGCGATGTCGCGCTCCTTGAACCCGACCCGCCCGTGCTCCATGCGGCTGATCTTGGAGTGCGAGCCGCGGATGGCGTCCGCGGCGTGCTCCGTCGTGATGCCAGCTTCCTCGCGGAGGCGGCGCAAGTGCCCGCCCAGCACGAGGCGCTGCACTGTCGGACCCGCGTATCGCGGACCGAACAAGGACTGCGGGGCCTCCCAGGCAGAGCCTCCTGTGGAGGCGTCCCAGGATGAGTCCTCAGACGAGAGCATTGCTACTCCTCGATCAGGGCCCGGTCATGACGATGGGCATGCGTCAGTCTCCCACGAGATCATGCCATCACGAAAGAGGAGCGGATGACAATTCAAGAGATGTCGGTGGTCATCCATGTTTCCTGCGATCGTTTGCGAACGCAAGACCCGCCATTGAGGCGCTGCTTATCGCGCCTATGAGAGCACGTGATCGAACTCTCCGTCCTTCGCCCCCGCTAGGAACGCCGCTATCTCGGCGCGGGTGTAAACGAGTGCCGGGCCGCCTGGAAAGCGGGAGTTCCGTACGGCGATCTCACCGTCTGGCAGGACTGCTACTTCCACGCACGCACCATTGGGGTTGCTGTGCTGGCTCTTCTGCCAAGTGACGTCGGTGAGCTCTGTGGCCGGCATGCCGTTGTAGTTGTGAGTCATGTTCCTTCCAGTGACGAATCGTTGATTCCTGACCTGAACATCCCCCAGTTTGATCACTCAAGGTGATCTGCGACCACGCAACGTGAGTACATAGCGACCCGCCACCACGGGCCAGCTCCGAGCGTGGAGCGCGTTAGGTGTGTCAGCCGATTCGGCTACGTGCCTCGTGAGTGCCAGCCCACCGTCCCTCCGTGGGGTCGTAGGGAAACCAGAGGAGTCCTGCGCTGCTATATAACCGCGCCTTGCTGGGAAACCGTGTGCACGCGTCGAATGAACGTGCATCCGGTCTTGCATTTGCACAATATATCAGGCACGATACATGCGAGGCATACCCCACATACTGCGACAGGCAAGGCTTTTAAGCCCCATGACGATGCAGAAAGCGGTTGCGTTGGCTCACCTGAGGGTTGCTTACGAGCCGGATGATGACGACGACGAGGTGGTCACCATCCCGGCTCCGTCGCCGTCCCTCCCGCAGCTTCTCCCGGTGCCCTCGGCGTGGTGGGAGACGCCGGCCGTGACCAGCCGGCCGCTGAGCCCGGTACCGGAGGAAGCCAGGACCGCGCGTCAGTTCGTACGGGAACTGCTCACCTGCTGGGGTCTGGAGCACCTGACCGACGACGCCGAGCTGATCATCGCCGAGCTCGTCGTGAACGCCATCCGGCACGGGCTGCGGACGGCTCCGCAGGGGCTCACCCCCGGCGCCTACGCGCCGTCCGCACTGCGGCTGTGCCTGCTCCGCCGGGTGGGTGAGGTCATGCTGGCGGTCACCGATCCCAGCGACGAGGCCCCGATACCACAGGCGCCCGGCTGGACCGGGGAGAACGGCCGCGGACTGCAGATCGTCGGCGCGCTCAGCTACGTGTGGGGCTGGTCGCCGATCGAGGGCCACGGCAAGGCCGTGTGGGCCGTCCTCCGCTACGCCTGACAGACAGTCGCCTGACTCCTGCCCGCGACAAGACGCCCCGCCCGCAGCCCGCCAGACAGCCGTCTCACAGGGCGGGACGGCGCTGCGCGCATAGGACCAGAAACGCATGTTTTTCCGGTCCTTTTGTCCTGGTTTGTCCGGCCGTTCGGGTCCTATGGCATATCGGGCACGCACGCAGTGCCCGATATGGGTGGTTTGTGCCGAGCCTGAGATCTGGCGGCGAGTTGGGCGCCAGCGTCCGTGGCATGAGGTCCCGCCGGCGCCTGCCATCCTCGGACGTCAGCGCGATACCGGCTCGTCGGCCACGGTGAGCACGTGCTCCACCAGGGTGATCAGGACCTCCTTGGCCGATTCGCGTGACCGGGCGTCGCACATGACGATCGGCAGGCCTGGTTCGAGGTCGAGGGCGACGCGGACATCCTCGGCCGTGTACCGCCGCGCGCCGTCGAAGCAGTTGAGGGCGATGATGAACGGGATATCGCGCCGTTCGAAGTAGTCGATCGCGGGGAAGCAGTCGGCCAGCCGGCGAGTGTCGGCCAGGACCACCGCGCCGAGGGCACCGAGCGCCAGTTCGTCCCACATGAACCAGAACCGCTCCTGTCCCGGGGTGCCGAACAAGTACAGCACCAGGTCCTCGCGCAGCGTGATCCGCCCGAAGTCCATCGCCACGGTGGTGGTGGTCTTGCGTTCCACGCCAGCGGTGCTGTCCGTCCGGATGCTGCTCTCGGTGAGAGGCTCCTCGGTGCGCAGCGGCCTGATCTCGCTGACCGCGCCGACCAGTGTGGTCTTGCCGACCCCGAACCCGCCGGCGAGCAAGATCTTGATGGCACGATGGCTGCGCGGCGCGGCACCGCCTTGCTCATAGCCCCCGTAGGCCATTGAGGACCTCCCTCAGCGTGTTCCTGTCAACCTGCTGCGCCTTCGCAGGGACAGGTGCCCGGATCGCGACGAGCCCAAGTTCACGCAGATCCGCTAGCAGGATACGGACAACGCCGAGCGGCAGGTCAACATCGGACGCGATATCCACCACCGTAGTTGGAGCACGGGCGAGCCGCAGCACCGACAGGTGCTCCGGAGCGAGCACGCGCGGGTCCGGCACCTGCCGTCGGGTGGCGATCACCGTCGCTACCAGGTCGAACGCCTCCCCGGAGTGCCGCGTCCTGCCCTGGGTCAGTGCATAAGGCCGGACTACTGGCCCGGCATCGGCGTCGAGCCACCGCTCGTCGTAAGACGGCATAGGCGCTTTCTTCCTCGGCGTCAGCTAACGCGGATCGCGTCCGCATGTTGACCGTCAGGTGGTCACTGGTGCGCTGCACGAGCACGGCCATCTCGTACGCCACCTGGCCTACGTCGGCCTCAGGCCCGGTAAGCACGGCCAGGCAGGTGCCCTGCCCGGCCGCCGTCACGAAAAGAAAACCCGACGTCATCTCGATGATCGTCTGCCGCACCTCGCCGCCGCCGAAGTGCCGCCCGGCGCCGCGTGCCAGCGACTGGAATCCCGCGGCCAGGGCCGCCAGGTGCTCGGCGTCTTCCCGGTCCAGTCCGCGCGAGGCGCCGAGCGCCAGCCCGTCCTGGGACAGGATCACCGCCTGCCGGATGTGCGCGACCCTGAGCACAAGGTCGTCAAGGAGCCAGTCAAGCTGGCTCGCCGGATACTGGTAGTTAGTCTCCATCGGCGCTGGCCTCCGTGTCCCGTTCCGACTCCGCGCGGCCCTGCTGCCACCCGCGCTGCATGGCGGACAGGGTGTTCCGCATGTCCGTCAGCGACGCCGCTGTCGCCAGGGGAACGCCCGCCGGGCTGGCCGGGCCCGCGCCCGCCGTCGCGGAAGAGCGAAGCTGGGGAGCGAGGTTCGCCTGCCGCACGCGACGCGGCAGTCCCTTATAGTCACCAGAGCCACTTTCGTCGAGGTTCCCCTGTTCGTAACCTCCATCGTTGCCCGGGTTGTTCCCGTAACTTCCGTCCCGGTAGTCCGAATCGCCGTCTGACGCGCTGCCGAAGGAGCCCGTGTCGTGGGAGCCCGTGTCGTGGGAGCTCGTGTCGTCGGAGCCCGTGTCGTGGGAGCCAGTCCCAGCGGAGCCGCCGCCGTAGTCGGCGTACGACTCGGCGTAGGGGGCGTCGGCGGGATCGTCCGGCGCGGCAACCGTGCTCGGATCAGGCTTGCGCAGCGGTGTGAAGACGTCGAACCCGGACGGGGCGGGGCGGGAGACCGGGAGACCGGTCACCGCACGCGCCTCGGCGGCGCCGTGCCGTCCGCGCCGGCCGCCGTTCGCCGCGGACTGCCGGACGGCGCCGGAAATGCGGATGCCGGGCCCCGTCCCGGCCGTCGACCCGCCAGGAGCGGTCCCGCTGTACCCGCCCAGGGCATCCGGCATGGTGCGGGTGTCCAGGCGCGGCGGCGACGCCGCTGACCCGTACGCGGGCCGGTAAGGACCGGACGACCCGTTCGGCCCGCCATACCCGCCGCCATGCCCGCCGCCGCCGTTCACGCCGGCCACCGCGGGCGAAGCCGGCGTGGCGGCCGTGCCATGACCGCCCGCGGTGATCGCAGCGGGTCCCTCGTCCACGATCAGCCGCAGCGGGATCAGGGTGACCGCGGTGGTGCCCCCGTACGGCGACGGGCGCAGCGTGACGCTGATGCCGTGCCGCCGGGCGAGCTGCCCCACCACGAACAGGCCGAGCTGCTCGGTGTTGGCCGGGTTGATGTCCGGCGGGTTGGCGAGCCGCTCGTTGAGCTCGGCCAGCCGTTGCGTGGTCAGCCCGAGTCCCCGGTCCTCGATCTCGATCGCGAAGCCGTTGCCGACAGGCTCGCCGGAGACGCGGACCTGCGTGAACGGCGGGGACAGCGCGGTCGCGTTCTCGATCAGCTCGGCGAGCAGGTGGATCACGTCGGTGACCGCGGGGCCCGCCAGGGCCGCCGTGGACTGCGTGCCGACGGTGACCCGCGCGTAGTCCTCGACCTCGGCGACGGCGCCGCGCATGACGTCGATCAGCCGCACCGGCGCGGACCAGCCACGGCCAGGCTGCGCGCCGGAGAGGATGATGAGCCCCTCCGCGTGCCGTCGCATCCGGGTGGTGAGGTGGTCCATCTTGAACAGGTCCTCGAGCACGTCGGGGTCGGTGGCCCGCCGCTCCGCCTCGTCGAGCACGGCGAGCTGGCGCTGCAGCAGCGACTGGTTGCGCCTGGCCAGGTTGCGGAACACGTCGTTCAGGCCCTGCCGCAGCCGCGCCTCTTCAACGGCGGACCTGATGGCGGTCTGCCGGACCGTGTCGATGGCCTGCCCCACCTGGCCGATCTCGTCGCGGCCTGCCCGCAGCGGCGGCGCCTCGGCCGCGACGTCCACGCTCTCACCGCGGCGCAGCCTGCCCACCACCGCGGGCAGCTGCACTTCGGCCAGGGTGAGCGCGGAACGCCGCAGCGAGGTGAGCCTGCGGTTGAGGGACCGGCCGAGCAGGCCCGTGACGAGCAGCGTGAGGATGAGGCCCGCCAGGCCGACCGCGGCCGTCTCCCACACTTGCTTCTTGGCGTTGCTGGCGAGCTGCTGGACGTTGGCGAGCTCGGCGTTCGCGGCGACAAGGCCGGCCTGGTAGTTGGCCTTCGCGATGGCGGCTGTCAGCTGCTGCCACGCGGCGGGCGAAAGGCCCTGCTGCTCCAGCTGGCCCAGCGTGGCGCCGCCCTCCACGGCCTGCTGCACCGTGGTCAGGTCGTTCTGCAGCGTCTGCGGCGCCAGCGAGTCCAGCGTGGTGTTGAAGGCGTGCAGCTCCGCAGGGGTGAACAGCGCGGTGTACAGCAGCGTGTCGTCCTGCTGCCGGCCAGCGGCCTGGTCGAAGACCACCCGGTCGGCTGGCGTCAGCGTTCCGGACACCAGCGCCCCGGCCAGCACCGCGTCCTGCTCGTCGAGGTCCTCGCGGGTGTTGACGGTGGCGATCAGCCCGAGGCCCTGCGAGGAGGCGGCCGCCTCGGTCATGCTGTCGGCCTCGGCCTGGAACACCGCCGACTGGTCGGTGATGATCTTGGTATAGGCGCCGAGCGCGGTCAGCGGACTGAGCTGCCCGGCCGATACCTCGCCGCGCAGCCCTGTCATGCCGTTGACGTCGCTGATCATCTGGGTGATCGCGGCGGACTCCGCCGGGCTGGCGCTTGACCGGGTGCCCGCGGAGTTGATCGCGGTGAGCAGCGCCACCTCCCCGGCCTTGGTCGCGGTGATCGCGGTGTCGTACGCGCCGAGGTTCGCGGCGCCCGGGTCGGACAGGTACACGACCGCGGCGCGGCGCTCGGCCTGGAGCAGGCTCACGAAGCTGGTCAGTGGCTCGGAGGTGGTCTTGATCAGGCTGGGGGCGCGGTCCAGGTTCAGCCAGTTGGTGACCGACGTGTAGGCCACGTCGGCGAACAGTCCGAGCATCGTGATAAGCGGGATCGCCACGAGGAATGAGATGGTTAGCCGGACGGATCGACCGCGCGATCCCATGTGACCCCCTGCGGGTTGGGTGCGAGAAAGATACGATACCCCGTAACAGCACTGGATCGTGGCCAAACTGGTACATTTGGTTACCGATTTCCGCAGGTAGCAGGCACAAAGGGGCACCGCGGCCCCGCCTGCGCCACTGTTTGTCGGTGCCGCCCCATAGGCTGGACGCATGCCCTCGACCGCGACGCAAGATTCTCCTGTTGGCGGAGGCCAGCCGGCCCTGCTCGACGGGCTCAACCCGCAGCAGCGCGCTGCCGTCGTGCACGCCGGCGGTCCGCTGCTGATCGTGGCCGGCGCCGGCTCGGGCAAGACCAGGGTGCTCACCCACCGCATCGCCTACCTGCTGGCGGAGCGGGAGGTGTCGCCATGGGAGATCCTGGCGATCACGTTCACCAACAAGGCGGCGGGCGAGATGGCGGCCCGCGTGGCGCAGCTGGTGGGCGATCGCCGCGCCCGCTCGATGTGGGTGATGACGTTCCACTCCGCGTGCGTCCGGATCCTGCGCCGGGAGGCCAAGCGCTTCGGCTACCCGTCGAACTTCTCGATCTACGATGCCGCGGACTCGCAGCGGCTCATGACGCTGGTCTGCCGCGAGCTCGAGCTCGACGCGAGGCAGTACCCGCCGAAAACGATCGCGGCGTACGTCTCCAGCGCCAAGAACGAGCTCGTCGACTACGAATCGTTCGCCTCCCGGGCCCGGACCGCGCGGGAGAAGGCCGTGGCCGAGGCATACGGGGAGTACCAGCGCCGCCTGGTCGCGGCCGGGGCGATGGACTTCGACGACCTGATCATGGTGACGGTCAACTTGCTGCAGGCCTTTCCCGACGTCGCGCGGGACTACCGGCGCCGCTTCAGGCATGTGCTGGTGGATGAGTACCAGGACACCAACCACGCCCAGTACGTCCTGATCAGGGAGCTGGTCTCGGGTGGTGCAAGTCTTTTCTCATCCCGAACGGGGCGGGCCGCCTCTGCTTCGTCCGCTGACTCCGGTGACGTGGTGACCCCGTCTGAGCTGTGCGTGGTCGGTGACGCCGATCAGTCCATCTACGCCTTCCGGGGCGCGACGATCAGGAACATCGTCGAGTTCGAGCAGGACTACCCGGACGCGACCGTCATCCTGCTCGAGCAGAACTACCGGTCGACGCAGAACATCCTGGCGGCGGCCAACGCGGTGGTGTC
>JASHXJ010000554.1 GCA_030043595.1 Trebonia sp. | reverse complement strand
TCCCGTTCGCACTCGCCGGGCCGCACACCAGCCAATGGCTGCTCGCCGCCTGGATGGTCATCCGCGGGTTCGGCCTCGGCGCCGTCACCATGCCAGTGATGGTCGCCGGCTACATCGGCCTGGACTCACAGCAGATCCCGCACTCCAGCGTGCTCACCAGGACCGCGCAGCAGATCGGCGGCTCGTTCGGCACCGCCGTCCTGGCGGTGATCCTGCAGAGCGCGATCGCCGCGCATCCGGCCACGCTGGCGGACGCGTTCCACGTGGCGTTCTGGTGGTCCGCGGGCTTCTCCGCCGCCGCCGTGCTGCTTTCCCTATGGCTCCCCGGCGCCCAGCCGGTGCCCCAGGCCAGTCACGGTAACGCCCCCGGCCAGCGACCCGATCCCGTCCAGGCCTAGCGCGGCGCTAACCGATCTTCAGCGCGGTCACCGAACCGGCGCCGCCACGCGAGAGCCAGTTGCCGACCCAGGCCCGCGAACTGGCTATGGTAATGGAGTTGGGGTCGTCGAAACCGTACTGCGGGCCAGAGATGATCCGCTCCAGGCTGCCGTTCGCCGCGCTGATCACGTCAACGGAATTGGCGCTGATGTTGGTGATAAAGAGATACGCGCCGAAGACGGCGATCCCGCTCGGCTCCCCGAAATCGTAATCTCCGCCTGACAGCACCCGTATCAGGGCGCCATTGCTGGCATTGATCTGCGTCACCGTGTTCCCGCCCGGGTTGGTCACCCACACGCTCCCGTTGGCGACGACGGCGTGGGCGGGCTGGTCGAAGCTGTACCGGGGGCTGGACAAGACGCGGACCAGGGCGCCGTCGCTGGCGTTGATCTCGGTCACCGAACTGCGGGCCAGGCTGGGCCCGTAGTTGGCGATCCAGAGATGGGTGCCGTCGAACGCCATCCCAATCGGGTGGCTGAACTGGTAGCCGGCGCCCGACAGGGTTCTTATCCACGCACCGCTGCTGGCACTGAGCTCGGTGACCGAATCACCGTCGTTGGTGATCCACAGGTCCTTGCCGTCATCAAGGATCGTTTCCGGTCCGTTGAATCCGTAGCTGCCGCCGGACAGGATCCGTATGAGGCTGCCGTCGCTGGCCGACAGCTCGGTCACCGAATTTCCGAGATTGTTGCTAACCCAGATGTGCTTCCCGGCAGCAAGGACCCACACCGGCCCGTTGAATCCGTAGTCGCTGCCCGCCAGCGTCGTGATCCAGCTGCCGTTGCCCGCATCGAGCTCGGTGACCGAACTGCCATCAGCGTTGGGGACCCAGACACGGCCGCGGTCTACCGCGACGTCGTAGGGCAAGTCGAACCCGTACCGGCTGGCCGAGTAGACGCCAGCCAGCCTGACCGGTCCCAGTGCGGCTGGCGCCGATGGTGTCGAGAGCAGGCTGCTGATCAGCGCTATCACCGCCGCCAGCACCGCGAGCGCGGCCACGGCCGGGACGATCCTCCAGACGGTGATACGAGGACCGCGGCGCCCGGTGCTAGCGTCGGCCGGCCCGTCGTGCTCAGTGGGCTGCCGCCGCTCAGGCTGGACGCGGTCCCCGGTGACCGTCTGGGTCTCCGCTCCCCGTTCGTTCCCGCGCTCCGGCGGGAGCCGTGGCCAGGAGGAGACGGCGGCTCCATCGCCGTGGCCGGGGGAGCCGAGACGAGCGAGGATGGCCGACACTGGCGGCCTGTCCGCTGGCTTCTTGGCAAGGCATGCCGTGATCAGCTCGCGGAGTCCGCCCTCATCCGGGAGGCCGGCCAGGTCGGGAGGCTCGCTCACGATGCGGTGCACGGCGGTGGCGATTGACTGGCTGCCGAACGGGGGGCGGCCAGTCGCCGCGAAGGCCAGGGTACAGCCGAGGGAGAACACGTCGCTGGCAGGCGTGGCGTGCTCGCCCTTGACCTGTTCCGGTGACATGTAGGAGAAGGTGCCCAGCACGGCCCCGGCCGTGGTGATGCCGCTCGCCTCTGCCACGCGAGCGATACCGAAGTCGATGATCCGAGGCCCGTCATCAGCGAGGATGACGTTGCTCGGCTTCACGTCGCGGTGCACCAGGCCGCAAGCGTGGATCGCGGCGAGCCCTTCCGCGAGCCCGGCGCCAAGCGCCCGGACCGCGAAGACGGCAAGCGGCCCGCCCGCCGCGACTGCGGCCTGCAGTGACGGGCCAGGGATGTAGGCCGTCACCATCCAGGGCGGGTCAGCGCCGGAATCAGCGTCTACCACCGGAGCGGTATGAAAGCCCCCTACACGCCGGGCGGCCTCAATCTCCCTGGCGAACCGTCCCCGGAACCCTGGGTCACTCGCATGCGCCGGATGAATAAGCTTCACCGCCACCTGCCGGCCGCCCGGCGAGATGCCAAGAAAGACCTGTCCCATGCCGCCGGCACCGAGCCGGCCGATAAGCCGGTAGCTGCCGACCATTACCGGGTCACCGGGCTGCAAGCTGTCCATTTCCCCACTCAGATAAACATTTACGCGCAACGGAAACCAGGTCTGGCGGAGAGGCAATTAATGCGGAACGCGTCTTCACGCTAATGGATAGCCTGATCTTCGATCTACCCTCCGCTGCCACTGATGCCCGCAGCAGCAGCAACGCCCGCGGGATCGGCAAGGCCAGGTAGGTGCTCCAACGACACCTGCTCCTTCTGCGAGTGCCGCCCTGCCGCCGGCCGGACAGCCCGGCCCGGGTCGGCGGCATAGGCTCTTGCCATGAGCGCGTTCACCGATGCCGAGATCGAGTTCGTGAACAGTCAGCGGCTCGGCCGGCTTGCCACGGTCGGGGCTGACGGGATGCCGCATGTGGTCCCGGTCGCGGTCTTCTACGACCCGGACGCCGGGGCGCTGGTCATCGGCGCCAGCGCGGAGTTCGGCGAGGCTGTCATGACCTCGTCGAAGAAGTTCCGCGACGCCCGGCGCCGCCCGAAGGTGGCCGTGGTGATCGATGACCCGGGACCGCGCATCCTCGAGGTCCGCGGACAAGCAGAAACCCACCTCGACGGCGGCGAGGATGCCGGGAGACGGCTGGGTGCCCCGTTCCGGTTCGCCCCGGCGTGGATACGCATCCGCCCGCGCCGGATCGTGGCCGTGGGCATCAACGGCGGACGGTTCGAGTCCTCCGCACGCGACGTCACGTGACACCCGACGCCCGACCGTAAGGTCACCGCCAGGCGGAACTGGCACCGGCCCGGCAAGTACCTCAAGCGCGCCGGCACTGTCCCGGTCGAGATCAGGTCGGCGCTGTTCGCCTGCCCCCACGAGGGTGTGCTCGAATAGCTAAGGAGACGCCCGGGATCCGTTCGGAATAATTCTTTTATCCGGAACGGACCGGGGCGGCTCCCTGGATTCGGCACTCTGCTGGCGGGCTGCACCCCCGTTACGGTCCGCTGCATCCGACCCAACGTCACTTGCAGCCTGCTCGATGTCGCCGCTACCTCGGCCACGCACGCATGGGCGGTCGGGGAGTACACGCCCATGTGGGGTGGCCCGTCATTCACCATTATCAAGCAGTGGAACGGCAAGGACTGGAGCGGGGCCCGGCAGATACCAGCCGCGTGACGACGGCGAAAGCCGGGGTCAAGAAGGAGATCACCGGCCGCGGCCAGGGACTGATAGGTGCCGCCCCGCCCCAGCCGATCGCCCATCATCATCCCGAACGGACCCCGCCGTCTCCCCAGCGCCAGCCCGTCGCGGTCGCTGGCCGGCGCCCCCGCCCCTGATACCTGCCCCGGCGCCGCTCACGCGGCCGGATCCGGCAGCGCGTCGTAGCCGAGCGCGATGACCGGGACGGCCGCGTGGTCAAATTCGGCCGCCAGGGTGGCGGAGGCGCCGAGCACCAGGAGGAACCGGCCCGCCTGGTCGAACTCGCGGGCAGGCGCCCGCAGGCTCATGGCGAGGCTGCGCGGGCTGCTCACGTCGGCGGCGGTCAGGTCGATGATGACCGTGTCGCTGCTTGCCGCCAGGTGACCGAGTGCGGTGCTGAGCCGGCCGAGCGCTGGCGGGTCGAGTGCTCCGGCAGGGCGCAGGACGGCGGTGAGCCAGCCGTCTTGCCGGTCCGCCGCGGCCCCGGGCGTCATGACGCCCCCGAGGTAGCCACCGCGGACCCAGACGATACGGCCGGTGCCGAGGCGGTGGCTGACGCGGACGACGAAGCTGACGAGGACGACGTGGACGAGCTCGACGTGGCCGAGCTCGACGCGGACGAACTGGCCGGCGCAGCCGCGGCATGCTGCGCCTCCGCAGTGTGCT
>JASHXJ010000071.1 GCA_030043595.1 Trebonia sp. | reverse complement strand
GTGCCGTGCTCGGCCAGCAGGTGTCTGTCGCCGCCGCGCGGCGGCTCGGGGCGCGGCTGGCCGCCGGCTACGGCAAGCCCCTGGTGGCGCCCAGCGGGTCGCTCACGCACCTGTTCCCTGCCGCGGCGACGATCGCCGCGGCAGATCCCGGCACGCTGCCGGTGCCGCGCGCCCGCGCGGAGGCGCTGACAGGGCTGGCCGCGGCGCTCGCGTCGGGCGGCATCCGGCTGCACCCGGGCGCGGACCGAGAGCAGTCCGCGGCCAGGCTGCTCGCGCTGCCCGGCATCGGCCCCTGGACCGCGTCCTACATCAGGATGCGCGCCCTGTCGGATCCGGACACGTTCCTGCCGGGCGACGCGGGCGTGGCTAAGGCGCTGCGCCGGCTCGCAGCCGGCGCGGCGGCCGGCGTCAGCGCGGCAGAGCACTGGCGCCCGTGGCGCTCATACGCCGTCCACCACCTGTGGGCTTCCATCGAACAACCGCGACCGCAAGGGGCACCGCCATCATGATCACCCCGTTCCTGCCGGCTGGCACTATCCAAGCCGCAGACACCGGCTACGACATCATCGACTCCCCAGTCGGCCGGCTGCTGCTGACCGGCACGCTGCGCGCGCTGACCGGGCTGTACATGCTGGACGCGGGCGAGCATTCCGCCACGGTGCGACCGGGCTGGACCCGCCGGGCGGGCGGTTTTCCCGAGGCAGCCGCCCAGCTCGACGGCTACTTCGCGGGTGAGCGCACCGAGTTCGACGTGCCGCTCGCGCCGGCGGGCACGCCGTTCCAGCTCGCCGTGTGGGCAGAGCTCACCCGGATCCCCTACGGCAAGACCGTGAGTTACGGGGAGGTCGCCGCGGCGCTCGGGAAGTCCCCGCTCGCCTCGCGCGCGGTCGGGCTCGCCAACGGGCGCAACCCCATCTCGATCATCGTGCCGTGCCACCGCGTGATCGGCGCGGACGGCTCGCTCACCGGCTACGGCTGGGGCCTGGACCGCAAGGAGTGGCTGCTGCGGCACGAAGGAGCGCTCGGCGCCGTAGACGCGGCAGCCGCGCAGGCCGCCCTCTGGTGAGCGGCTGAGCGCCTGAGCGCCTGAGCGCGTGACCGCGTGACCGCGCCGGCCGGCGGCCAGGCTCAGTGGGCCGCGGCGTCCTCGCCTGCGCCGGTGCTCTTGAGGAACACCGACTGCTCGCCGGGGGTCCAGGGCGGCGGATACAGCGGGTCACGGGCGCGCACGACCTCGGCCGCCGCTCGCATCAGGCTGAGCGAATCGTCGCGGTGCCGCGCGAACGCCTCAGGCGTGGTCCGGCCGCGGGTGGCGCGGTTGCAGGCCATCGCGAGTTCCGTCGCGGCGAGCTGGTACTCGGCCATCCCCCGCATCCCCGCCACGCCGAGGTTCAGCCGGGCCCACTGCCTGCCGAGCCGTCGCAGCCGCAGGCTGGCCAGCATGGTGATGTCCGCCGGGGTGACCACGGCCGGATGCTCGAAGTCCGGCAGGAACGTCGTGATCATCGCGACAAGCCGCCGCCGGTCGGCCACCACCACGATGACGACCACGACGAGCGCGGCGAGCAGGATGAGGCAGGTGACCGCCAGCCGGACCGCGCCGGCGGTCACCGAGTCGTCCCACAGCGCGTTGAGCGCGACCGCGGCGACCCAGCCGGCGATGATGGCCCAGTACCCGGCGGAGCCGCGGCGGGCGGCCGCGTAGGCCACGCCAAGCCCGATCATCGAGGTGAACAGCGGCTCCCATAGCGGGCCGAGCAGCCCCCGGCGCGCGAACGCGGCGGCGAGCGCGCGCAGCCCCGTGTGCTCGGCCTCGACGTAGGCGTAGACGTTCGCGATGAGCGCGAAACCCAGCCCGATCATGGACGCGTACACCACGCCGTCGTGCGCGCCGTCGATCTCGACGCGCCGCGAGGGCAGCAGGGCGACCAGCACGGCGCCTTTCAGCGTCTCGGCCACGAGCGCCCCGCCGATGGCCGCGCTGAGCGTGACGGCGACCGCGCGGCCCGCGTGCGGGCCGAGCTCGGGGATCGTGATCACCCCGGTGTGCAGCACCCGGCCGGCCAGCGCGGTCACCGCGGCTATCCCGGCGCCCGCGCCGAACATCACGGCGAGCAGCGCGCGCGGCTCAGGCTCCAGCCGGTCCAGGTACAAGATGGCGGCGAACACCAGCGGGATCGGAAGCAGCGCGAGGAACAGGCCGGTCAGCGCCGGCACGGGACCGCCGCGGACGACCGCGACAAGCGCCACGATGGCGATGAGGCAGCACGCCCCCAGCGCGATCACGAAGACAACGGGTGTGCGGCCAAACCGCCGCGCGTCGAGTACAGGCCGAGGCGGCCGTGCTGCCATGGCGGCAGCGTAACTTGTCCGGTTCGTGCAGTGCCAGAGCGTTTTCGCTAAGTCTGCGGCTGGCCCTGCTGCTCGGGGAGCGGCGGGAGGTTGCCGTCCTCGTCGAGGTCGAACTCGCCGTCCTTCACCCCGAGCACGAACGCGTCCCATTCGGCCTCGGTGAAGTAGAGCTTGCCTGCGTCTGGCTTCGCGGCGTCGAACATGACGTACAGCTTGCGCTCGCCGGCCTTGTGCGGCGCGCCGGAGGTGTCGGTCGTGACGACGACCTCGACCCGGCTCTCCTCCTCCATGCTCATGGGCAAACGCTACTACCGCCGGTACGCAGCTTGCGCCACCCCCGGCTAGTCTCATGACGTGATGGTCAGCGATGAGGCGGCGTGGTACGCGTCGCTGGCGACCGCGTACGCCACGGCGGCGGCACTGATCACAGCTCCATCCGGTGAGGTGCTGCTGGTCAAGCCCAGCTATCGCGCGCACTGGTCGCTGCCGGGCGGCATCCTCGAAGACGGTGAGCCGCCGCACGTCGGCTGCGCCAGGGAGGTGCGCGAGGAACTCGGCATCGCCGTGCCGGCGGGCCGGCTGCTGGCCATCGACTGGCTCGCCCCCGAGGGAGCGCGCCCCCGGCCGCAGATCGCCTTCATCTTCGACGGCGGCGTCCTCGCCGACCCGTCGGGCATCGTCCTGCAGGAATCGGAGCTCGACGAATTCCGGTTCGTTCCGCCGGCCGCGGTGCCCGGGTACCTGCCGCCCCCCATGGCGGTCCGCGTCGCCGCCGCGCTCAGCGCCCGCGGTCCCGGCGCGGCAGGCGGC
>JASHXJ010000553.1 GCA_030043595.1 Trebonia sp. | reverse complement strand
CGCGGAGCACCTGGGACTCGGCCCAGGCATCCCCGTCGCGACCGGCGCCGCCGACACCGCCGCCGCGCTGTACGCGGCGGACCCGCCCGCGGACGCCGCGCTGCTCACCCTGGGCAGCGGCGGCCAGTGGATCGTGCCCACGGCCGCCTGCCGCCCCGCGGCGGGGACCAACGTGTTCCGCGCCGTCCAGGGCGGCTGCTACCGGCTGGCCCCGGCGCAGAACGTCGGGATCACCCTCGACTGGGTAAGAGAACTCCTTCGCGTCTCCTGGCAGGAGCTGTACGACACCGCTGCCCGGCCGTGGCGCGCGGACACCCCGGTCTTCCTGCCCTACCTGACGCAGGAGCGCTGGGACGCGACGGCAGCGGGGACGTGGGCGGGCCTTACCCTGGCCCATCACAAGGACGACCTGCTGCGCGCCGCGCTCGAAGGGATCGCGTTCCTGCTGCGGGCAAGGCTCGAGGACGTCCGTGCCGCGGGCCATGACCCGGGGAGCGTCATCATCGGCGGCGGGGGAACCCGCCACCCGGCCTGGCGGCAGCTGCTCGCGGACGTGCTCGGCCTGCCGCTGTACCCGGCGGGCACGAGCTGGCTCAGCGCGACCGGAGCCGCCATGCTGGCGGCCGCGGCGACGGGAGTGACAGCAGGGCTGCCCGGGGGAGCCAGCCGGGATCGTTCGGGCAGCGAGAAGGAAGCGATCGCTCCCGGAGAGCGGGACGCGGCGAGCACCGCCTACGGCCGGTTCCTGAGCCTTCGCCGGACAACAGGCGGTCAATATTCGGGAAACGAATCTTTGTAGCTGCGAACTAAACGTCGCAGCGGCGGTAATGGCGAGGTAACAATGCGGCGTTTGCCCCCGGCGGGCAGGCTGGCCGGGCAGTGACGCGGCCAAAGGCTGCTGCGATAATCGCTCCCATCTGAAGTGAGCGCAAGGAATTGTCATGAGCCTGGAACATGGGTCCTCGCCGAAGCCGGCATCGATGGACATTGACGGTTTGGTCGCGATTGACGTGCACACGCACGTGCACCGATCGGTCAACGCGCCGCCCGCCGAAGGCGAGGAGAACACACACCTCGCCGCGATGGCCGCCTACTTCAAGACGGCGGCGGCCGCGTTCACCGTCGACGACCTGGCCGCCTACTACCGCGAGCGGAACATGGCGGCCGTGACGTTCACGATCGACGTCAAGGACCAGCCGGCCGACCCGTCGCGGGCCTCCAGCGAGGAGATCGCCGAGCGCGCGAAAGACAACGCCGACGTGATCATCCCGTTCGGCAGCGTGGACCCGGCACGGGGCGCCGAGGGCGTCAGCATGGCCAAGCGGCTCATCGAGGACTACGGCGTCAGGGGCTTCAAGTTCCACCCGAGCACCCAGGCGTTCTACCCGAACGACCGGTCCGCCTACCCGCTGTACGAGGTGATCGAGGCGGCGGGGCTGCCGGCGCTGTTCCACACCGGGCAGACCGGCGCGGGGGCCGGCACCAGGGGCGGCGGCGGGGTGCGGCTGGCGTACTCCAACCCGATCTACCTCGACGACGTGGCCGTCGACTTCCCGGACATGCCGATCATCCTGGCGCACCCGTCCTTCCCGTGGCAGGAGGAGGCACTGAGCGTCGCCACCCACAAGCCGCTGGTGTACATCGACCTGTCCGGGTGGTCGCCCAAGTACTTCGCGCCCATCCTGGTGCAGTACGCGAACACGCTGCTGAAGGACAAGGTGCTGTTCGGCACGGACTTTCCCGTGCTCACCCCGGAGCGCTGGATGTCCGACCTGGAGAAGACCGCCATCAGGGACGAGGTCAAGCCGGGCATCTTCAAGAACAACGCGATCCGCCTGCTGGGCCTGGATAAGCCCGCCTGACGGCGGCTCAGATCCACGACTCCTGCATCACGCCCACGCTGTCCGCCACGGTCACGCTCATGCCGGTGAGCGACAGCACCTCATCCACGGTGAACCCGGCCGCGATCTCCTCGAGCACGAACGGATCCGAGCGCGACGGGCGGCGCAGCAGCGCGAGGTCGGTGATGATCGTGTCCACGCAGTTCGGCATGGTCAGCGGGAGGTCGCACCTCTCGACCAGTTTCGGGCGTCCCCTGGAATCGGTGTGCTCGAGCGCCGCGAACACGTGCTGCGCCCCGGCCGCGAGGTCCATCGCGCCGCCGATGCCCCCGCCGATCATCCCGGGCGCGGACCAGTTGGCCAGGTCGCCGTTGCCGCCGACCTGGTACGTTCCCAGGATCACCGCGTACAGCCGCCCGCCGCGCGCGATCTCGAACGAGGTCACCGAGTCGAAGAACGACGTCCCGGCGCGGACCGTCACGAACATGCCCCCGGCGTCGTGCAGGTCAGGGTCGAGCTCCTCGTCGGTCGCGAACCCGCCGTAGTTGAGCAGGCCGTTCTCCGCGTGCAAGACGACCGGCCGGTCCCGCACCCAGTTCGCCACCTGGACCGGCAGCCCGGCGCCGAGGTTCACCACGGCGTTGTCCGGCAGCAGCGCCGCCGCCCGCCGCCCGATCTGCTCCCGCGTCAGCGCCGGCTTGCCGAGGTACTCCTTCGCCGACGAGGCCGGCCGGTTGACCCGCCTCGGCAGGTTCCTGATGTCCATCCGCACGGTGATCGGCACCACCCGGGTGACGAACACGCCCGGCAGGTCCACGTCCTCCGGCGCGATCGTCCCGGTCTCCACGATCTCCTCGGCCTCGACAATCGTCACCCGCGCCGCCTTCGCGAACGACACGTTGAAGTTCTGCGACCCGCCGCGGAACACCGCGTTCCCGAAGTGGTCCGCCTGCTGTGCCCGGATGAACGCGAAGTCCGTCGTGATCGCGCGCTCCAGGACGTAGGGGCGCCCGTCGAAGTACCTGATGTCCTTGCCCTCGGCGATCTCGGACCCGAACCCGGTCGGCGTGTAGATCGCGGCGAGCCCCGCCCCGCCCGCCCGCATCCGCTCGACCAGCGTGCCCTGCGGCACCATCTCCAGCGTCATCTCGCCCGCCGCGATCTGCTTCTCGGCCTCGGAGACCACGCCGGGCCGCGCGGAGAAGCAGGTGACCAGGTGCGCGATCTGATGGTTTTCCGCCAGCAGGTGACCGGTCGGGAACCCCGGCTGGCCGAGCCCGTTGCAGTACACGGTCAGCCCGCTGGTGCCCTTCTCGGCCAGCGCCGAGATGAGCGTGGACGGATAACGGTGCGACAGGCCGAACCCGGCGATGCCGACGCTCGCGCCGTCCTCGATGTCAGCGACGGCCTCGGCCGCCGACGCCATCACCTTGCTCAACGCCGATCTCCTCCTGTGCTGCGTGCTGCGTGCTACGTGCTACGTGTGCTTGGCGATCCAGTCGGTGAGCACCGCTGCGACCTCAGCGTTGTTCTTTTCCAGCATCATCGCGTGCCCGTTGCCGTGAATGCCGAGGTCTGCCAGCCGCAGCTCGGTGACGTCCGCGCCGCACGAGGCCAGGTACTGCGCGGTCGCGTGGCAGGACGGCTCGAAGCCGGAGCACGGCGAGGACACCACGGCGACCGGCAGCCCGCCGAGCTTCGCCTCGTCCGGCCCTGGCCCGAACGACACGGGCACGGGCGCCAGCCCGTACGTGAACTCCCCGAGCGCCGGATGCTTGACGAACGGCGGCCCGGCCGGCTCGACCGCCACCAGGGCCTTGACGAGGTCGCGCCGCTCGGACAGCGCCATCCAGCCGAACCCGCCGCCGAACGAATGGGTGAGCAGCACCGACGGCCCGATCCTGTCCAGGAGTCCGACCGCCCCGGATCGCATGTCCTCATGCGCCCGCACGGCGTCCGGGGGGAACGGCTCCTGCCACGCCAGGAACGTCGCCAGGGCCGGGTCGTCCCTGCCGCCGCTGCCCGGCCACTGGGTGTGCTCGGGCAGCCCGGGCGGTGACGGCGCCGCGAACGTCGCCACGAACCCCTCATACGACGCAGGCGGCCCGTACGGCCCGTAGATGTCCGGATGGAACGGCGACCGCCCCAGCCCTGGCCGGTCCACGGTGTACACCGCGAATCCGTCGCGCAGGAAGATGGTTGCCCACCCTGGCCGCCCGTCGGGGGTGGTGAGCATGTCGAGCGCCTGACCGCCCCCGCCGTGGACAAGGATCAGGTTCGCGGGGGGTCCGGGGGGTCGCCCCCCCGGGTCGGCGGGGTCCCCAACGGACAGTGGTACCTGATACTGCACATGCGTCCCGTACACGCTGGTGCCGGCCGGTCCTGTGTGTTCCCGCAGCCCGGTGAAGAAGTACCCTTGCTCGGCGATGACCAGGGGTTCCATCGGTGCGCTCCTAGCCCCAGATCTCTGCGGCGGTCGCTGCGACGAGTTCGAGCTTGGCCCGCTCCTCGTCGATGGTCAGCGCGTTGCCCTCCACGGTCGAGGCGAAGCCGCACTGCGGTGACAGGCAGAGCCGGTCGATGTCCACGTACTTGGCGGCTTCGTCGACACGGCGCTTGAGGTCATCCTTCGACTCGAGCTCCGGCGTCTTGGAGGTGACCAGCCCGAGCACCACGACCTGGTCGTCGCGCACGAAGCGCAGCGGCTCGAACGTCCCTGACCGCTCGTCGTCGTACTCCAGGAACAGCCCGTCCACGTTCAGTCCGCCGAAGACGGACTCGGCGACGTAGTCGTAGCCCCCCGCGGAGAACCAGGCCGACTGGTAGTTGCCGCGGCACATGTGCAGGGTGACCACCATGTCGTCAGGCTTGGCGGCGAGCACGTCGTTGATCACGTGCACGTTGATCTCGTGCTGGCGGTCGGGGTCGACGCTGCCGGAGGCGACCGCGTTCGCCCGCCACGCCGGGTCGTTGAGGAACGCGAAGATCGTGTCGTCGAGCTGCAGGTAGCGGCAGCCAAGCTGGTACAGCTCGGCGACCTCGGCCGCGTAGGCGGCGGCGACGTCCGCGCGGAACTCGTGGTAGTCGGTGTACGGGCTGGCGGACAGGTCAGCACGGAAGTGCACCATGCTGGGGGAGGGGATGGTGAGCTTGGGGGTGGCCGTCGTCACCGTCTGCGCGAGGAAACTGAAGTGGTCGCCGAACACCGTCTGCGCCAGGTGCACCTTCCCGGTGATCGCGGTGGCGTGCGGCTGCCACGACAGCTGCCCGTCCTTGCGGTACACGGGGAGGGCCACGGGGGACAGCTCGCCCTGCTCGATGCCGCCGAGACTGTAGACGAAGTCCGAGTGCCACTGCTCGCGACGGAACTCTCCGTCGGTCGCTGACTGCAGGCCGGCCTCCTCCTGCAGCCTGACCGCGTCCGTGATCGCGCCGTCCTCCACCGCCTTGAGGTCGGCGGCGGTGATCGTGCCTGCCGCGAAGTCCGCCCGCGCCGCGTGCAGCGCGGCCGGCCGCAGCAGGCTCCCGACGTGATCGGCGCGGAACGGGGGTGTAGCGCGTCGTGCCATGAAGGTGTTCTCCCTAGAAGACTAGAAGAGGCCGTCCTTAGAAGAGGCCGTCCTTGAGCCCGAAGTGCATCCGCGCCACCTCGGTCGCGACCATGTCGTGCCTGGCGGAGATGTGCCCGAGGTACATGGACATGTCCCGGTAGTGCCGTTGCATGGCGGCGCCGCGCTTGGCCGCCGACGACGAGGCCGCGGCGAACAGCTCGGTCGTGGCCTGGCAGGCCAGCCGCGCGGCGACCTGGACCATCGAGTACAGTTCGGCGTCGTCCTCGCGGGTGAACGGCTCGCCGGTACGCCACCAGCGCTCGGCCAGCTCGTTGTAGCGCAGGCCGATCTGCAAGATGATGGCCTCCGCGCTGTCGATGTTCGCCCGCGCCTGCCCGTAGTGGCGCTGGTATTCCTCGACCGTGTACCGGGGCACCTGCGGCGCGAAGTACGTGTTCTTTGTCCTGATGATGTTCTCGTACTCATACATCGCGCCCTTGGCCGCGCCGATCACCGGGATGACCAGGCCGATGTGGTACATCGCGTAGATCCGGCCGCAGAACACCGGGTTGTCGTGCAGGTACATGCCCGGCGCGGCCTTGGTGGTGTTGTGCGTCCAGTCCCCGGAGCAGGTGCAGTGCTCGGGGACGAACACGTTGTCCACCCGAACGCTGTT
>JASHXJ010000070.1 GCA_030043595.1 Trebonia sp. | reverse complement strand
TCGGCCCGGCCGGCGGTGATCTCGTGCCCGAGCCGGGTGTAGCCCCGGAAGTGCGGGGACAGCCGGTTGTCCAGCTTTAGCCGCTGCTCCAGGGGCAGCGCGAAGAACCGGGCCGCCGCGGCGGTCAGCTCGCCGATCTGCCCGGGGATCGCGCCGTAGCCGGTGAGCTGCAGGAACCCGATCTCGTGCAGGGCGGTGCGCAGCTCGGCGAGGAACGTCTCGTCGAACGTCCCATCCGCGCGTCGCGCGCTGTCCAGACACAGCACCGGGATGGTCTCGACCTCCCGGCGATCGTGGTCCGCGGCACCGTGGCGGCGACCCGGTTCGTCGACGTGCTCTGTCATGACTCTCCTCTCAGGGCGCCAGTGGCCGTGCGCGATTGGTAGGCCTTGCTCCTCGGACACTGTCGCGCATTTCTGACCTGCGCGAATTAGTGCGAGGCCGCAGGTCACAGGCATGCGGGTTCATGTTCCTCTCGGACACGCGTTTACGTACGTGCCCGCGACGTCACGTCCGCACCCGCCCTCGGTGACCGCGCAGAGAGTGGCCCAGCGCGTGCCTTCTATGGCCGTAGTTTTCTCATCGTCCCGTCAGGTCTTTACGCCAGCCGCGGTGGCACGCGTGCCGCATGAAAGGACCTCCCTTGCCCCGGGGGGCACCCGATCCGGATCTTCGCGACAACCTGATGAGACAGCATGAAGGGGACAAGAATGAGCCTCGGCACCCGGAATCTTGCGGCGTACTGAGTCCGGCATCACCATCGAACTAACTAGATCAGCCCATCCACGGTGAGCAGGACCACGCGGGCAACCCAGCCCGCCTCAACGTGCGCCCGTACAAGCTCGTGTGCGCGCAGAAGAGCCCCAGCCGCGGCTGATAATCGCCCTCCCCAACGCACTCAACCAGCGCCGATCTAGCGCAGCTTAGAGTCGGTCCGTCCGTCAGGCTGATCCGACGCATATTCTGCCAGTTCGGCGTGTCGACGGCGGTGGGCAGGGCGCCACTTCTCAGTGCGGCAAAAAGAGGGCATCGTGTCAGCCTCGAGTTACCTGGCCGGAGGGGGCCCCGATTGGGCATCCTCGCCGTGAGCGCGCCCGGGCCGCGCCCTGTACTCGTGGCGGAAACTGACCCCGCAACCGCCGGGTCGCCCTCTTCGTCGTAGTAATAACTGGCGAGGATTGGGGCGGCCATGGCGATCTGGACGCGTTGCGTGCTTGCTGTCTGCCTGGCGATGCTCGCCGCCGCGTGCGGCACCATGACCTCAGGACGGTCCCCGGCGGCTCACGCAAAGGCGTCGTCCCCGCAGCCGACCGCCCCGGCTGTCACTGTTACGCCGGACACCGGGCTGGCTGGCGGGCAGCCGCTACGGGTGAGGCTGACCGGTTTCCCGCCGGATGTCACCATCGAGCTTTACGAGTGCATGGCCTCCGCCAGATGTAACGGCGCCGCCGCAGTTGCAGTCACCGGGAGTACGGGCAGCGCCTCCACAACCTTTATCGCGCAGCCCTCGGTACCGGTCGGCGCTAGCACTGTGCCAGCGCGGTGTGACAGCCGGTGCGTCCTTGTCGCCGTGGCCATCAAGAATTCCCGCGGTATCTTCCCGGAGCCAGCCCCGGAGGCGACCGCGCGGCTTGCCTTCGCGGCCGCGCCCCCCGCCACGGCGGACCTGGCGTACTCCTCGCTGCTCGGCACCAGCTGGATCAGCGTCACCGAAGGCTGGGCGCTGGCCGCTCAGCCGTGCGCCGTCGGCACGTGCGCCCGGGTCGCGCGTACCACCGACGGCGGGCAGCACTGGCAGGTGCTGCCGGACCCGCCGGCCACAATCCAGGACGGCACAGCCAACTGCTCGGCCGAGGCCTGCGTGACCCAGCTCGCCTTCGCCAGCGCCACGGTCGGCTACCTCTACGGGCCGGCGCTGCTGATGACCACCGACGGCGGCCTGACCTGGCACGCCCTGCCAGGCCTGCAGACGGAGACGCTGACGATCGCCGACGGCCAGGTGTACCGGGTCGCCTACTCCAGCGACGGCTGCCCCGATCCCTGCCAGCCGTCCCTGCAGGAGGCGCAGGCCGGCTCGGCGAGCTGGCGGACGACGGTCGGCCAGGTCGCCCAGCCGGACCGCAGCGACTCGGCCCAGATCGCCGTCTCCGGCCCGGACGTGCTCCTCGCCATGTACGGCAGCCTCGCCGGGCCATTCCCGGCGAAGGCGGTCCTGTACCGCTCCACCGACGGCGGCAGCACCTGGCAGCAGTCGGCAGACCCCTGCGGCGGGCCCGGCCCCGAGAGCGCGGGCCAGGAGAAGGACCTGCTCGGGCTGGCCGCGGCGCCCGGCGGTTTCCTCGCCGGCCTTTGCGTCACGCGCGCCACCATGGACACCTTCGTCATCACCTCAACCGACGCGGGCGCGACCTGGCAGCCGACCGCCGCGTCGCCATCCGGGCAGGGGCTCAGCCTGATAGCGGTCGCCAGCCCGGCCACGATCGCCGTCGCTAGCGGCCCGGTAGGCGGGGCCGGCACCTACACCACTGAGCTGCAGGTGACAACAGACGGGGGCCGGGACTGGGTCACCGCCGCCACCGACACCCAGAATCTGAGCGCCGGCAGCGCCCCAGCGTGGCTCGGCTTCGAGACCCCCTTGAGCGGGCAGTGGCTCGGCGACCCGCACGGCATCTGGACCACCAGCGACGGCGGACTGCACTGGACTAGGGCCGCGTTCCGCTGAACCCCCCGGCGTGCCGTCAGACGGCGCCCAGCCGGATTATTTCTTCTTCTAGAGCGTCAGGCACATAACAGCCTCTTCGGTACGGCATCAGCGGCAATGCCGACTGCCGGAACTGGCCGCATATCGCCGGGACTGGGCGCTCAGGCCAGACCAGGGCTGATCGCGTATCGATGGGACCGCCCCTGTCATGGTCGCGATACCGGGCTGTGCTGGCGGGCTGGATGTGCCTCAGGCCTGCGCGGTGACTGGCATGGTGGCGAGGCAGGCGGAGACTTCATGGCCGCCGGCGAGCACGGGTTCGGCGGTGCGCTAGGCCCAGGCCAGCAGGAAGCCGCCC
>JASHXJ010000552.1 GCA_030043595.1 Trebonia sp. | reverse complement strand
AGGCGGGCATCAGCAGCGCGCCGCCGGCCGCCTGCACGACGCGCGCGACGACGAGCACCCACACGTTCGGCGCTGCCGCGCAGGCCGCGGAGGCGAGAGCGAACACGATCACGCCGGTGAGGAACGCGGTGCGCCGCCCGATCCGGTCGGCGGCGCGCCCGGCCGGGACGAGCAGCGCGGCGAACACGATCGCGTAGGCGTTCAGCACCCAGGACAGCGACGCCAGGTCCGTGCCGCCGAACGCCCGGCCGATGGACGGCAGCGCCACGTTCACGATGAACAAGTCCAGGTTCACCATCGCGATGCCCGCCGCGACGACCGCGAACACCGCCCCGAATGCCACCTTCTTGCTGTTATCCATGCGCCCGCCTTAAGTTTGAAAATCCAACCCGAGCCTAACCGGAGTGAGTTTGAGTTCGCAACCGAGTAAGCTTGGGTCATGCGCGACGATCTGCCCGGCCGCCCGTGCTCGGTGGCGGCCGCCCTCAACCTCGTAGGCGAGAAGTGGGCGCTGCTCGCCGTGCGCGAGATCTCCTTCGGCAACAAGCGCTTCGACGTGATCGCCCGGAACACCGGGGCTCCCCGCGACCGGCTCGCCGCCCGGCTGCGCGCCCTCGAGTCGGCCGGCGTGGTCGCCCGCCGCCAGTACAGCGACCACCCGCCGCGCTACGAATACGAGCTCACCCAGGCAGGCGATGAACTGCGCGCGGTGCTCCTGGCGCTGCGCACCTGGGGTGACAAGTGGGCCGTCGACACGCCGCCCAGCGTGTTCGGCCACTCGTGCGGGCACGACCTGGACACCGCGGTCATCTGCCGCCACTGCGGCGAGGAGGTCCGCTCGGACGAGCTGAAGGTGCGTGTCCTGACCCCCGGCTGGACCCGCCGCGGTCCGGCCTAGCGGACCCTCCTGCCCCCGCGATCGGCGCCGAGCCGGTAGATTTCCGGCGTCGAGAAGGTGTTCCAGCTAACGGAGGACCCGTGGGTGCTGACGAGGAGTTCGGGGTTCTGGCGCGCGCGTACCTGGACGACCTGACAGCGCGTCATCCGGAGGCCGCGACCGAGCTCGGCGATCACCGCCTCGATGACCGTCTTGCCGAGCGGACCGAGGCGACTCGCGCCGCCGAACGCTCCGCCGTGACCGGGTTCGCGGACCGGCTGGCAGCGCTGGACGCGGGGTCGCTGAGCGCTGAGTTCCGGGTGGACGCCGCGATGCTCGCCGATGACATGGCGCGGCGCCTCTTCGAGCTGCAAGAGCTGCGGGAGGAGGAGTGGAACCCGCTCGCCGCCAATCCGGGCAGGGCGATCTACAGCCTGCTGGCCAGGGATTTCGCGCCGCTCCCCGAGCGGCTGATGTCCCTGGCCGGGCGGCTGGCGCAGGTCCCCGCGGTTCTCGCGGACGCCCGCCGGATGCTCGGCGCGATGCCGAGGGTGCACCTGAAGACCGCGATCTCCCAGTTCGACGGCACGATCCGCATGGTGCGCGACGAGGTCGACGCGGCACTCGCGAAAGCCTCCCCCGCGGCGGCCGCCGAGCTGGACAAGGTCCGCCCGGCCGCACTCGAAGCGCTCGCGGCGCACCGCGACTGGCTCAGTGCGCGGCTCGCGGCGAAAGACGGCCTGGCGGATCCGCGGATCGGCGCGGAGCGGTTCGCGCGCAAGCTGTCGCTCACGCTGAGCGCAGCCGCGGACGCCGACGCCATCCTGGCCCGCGCGGAAGGCGACCTGGACCGGGTCACCGAAGAGATCACCGCTGTCGCGGCCTCCCTGGGCGGCAGCCCGCGGGAGGTCCTCGACCGGCTGGCGGCGGACGCGCCCGACGGTGACACGATCCTGCGGTTCTGCGCGGACGCGTTCGCGGCGCAGGCGGTGTTCGTCCGCGACCATGGCCTGGTCACGCTGCACGACGACCCGATCGAGGTCATCGACATGCCGGAGATCGATCGGGGCGTCGCGGTCGCGTACTGCGACTCGCCCGGTCCCCTGGAGACCACGCCGCTCGCGACGTTCATCGCCGTCTCCCCGGTGCCGGACGGCTGGACACCGGAGCGGATCGCCTCGTTCTACCGCGAGTACAACCGGCACATGGTGCACAACCTGATGGTGCATGAGGCGATGCCAGGCCACTACCTGCAGCTGGCGCATTCGCGCCGGTTCACCGAAGCGACGCCACTGCGGGCCGCGCTCCGCTCCGGGTCGTTCATCGAAGGCTGGGCCGTCTACACCGAGCAGCTGATGGCGGACCACGGGTACCCGGGCGAAGGCGACACCCGCGCGGTACGGATGCAGCAGCTCAAGATGCAGCTCCGCTCGATCATCAACGCGATCCTCGACGCCCGGGTGCACGCCCACGGGATGACCGAAGCCGAGGCGATGGCCCTCATGACCGCCCGCGGTTTCCAGGAGGAAGGCGAAGCGGCGGGCAAATGGCGCCGGGCGCTGCTCACGTCGGCCCAGCTATCCACGTACTACGTCGGGTACACCGAAATCTCGGACCTGGCGACGGAACTGCTCGCCGCGCCGGGCGCGACCGAGCGGGTGGCCTCTTTCTACCGCGAGTACAACAGGCACATGGTGCACAACCTGATGGTGCACGAGGCGATGCCAGGCCACTACCTGCAGCTGCAGCACTCGCGCCGGTTCACCGGGGGGACCAGGCTGCGGGCCGCGCTGTGGTCGGGGCCGTTCGTTGAGGGCTGGGCGGTCTACGCGGAGGAGCTGATGGCGGCCCACGGGTACCCGGGGGAAGGCGACCCGGCGGCCGTCCGCATGCAGCAGCTCAAGATGCAGCTCCGCATGATCATCAACGCGATACTCG